>CAIXFB010000157.1 GCA_903918595.1 uncultured Actinomycetes bacterium | reverse complement strand
GCAGCTGATTGTGCTGATCCCACCGGCTCCCCCGCCCACAATGCGAGCGAGTAACTCGTGAGCGCAGACGCGGCCGCGATGATGCCTGCTGGGATTGCAAACAGCAGTACTCGTCGCAAGAATCCGGGGCGGAAACGTTCAGTGTTCGGCATCAAAGCTAGGAAAAAGCCAGGAATGCCAATGGTCAGGGCACTCAGGAGCGAAAGGTGTCGGGGCAGGAAGGGGAATGCCAGAGCGGTGAGTCCCGTCGTCAAGGAGATCACGACCGCGTAAATGGATTTCGTGATGAACACATCTGAGACGCGCTCAATATTGCCCAGCACCCGTCGGCCCTCGGCCACCACACTCGGCATCACTGACCACTTGTTGTCGAGCAACACCAGTTGCGCAACAGCACGCGTGGCACCCGAACCTGAACCCATCGCGATACCCAGATCAGCGTTTTTCAGAGCAAGAACGTCGTTGACTCCATCCCCAGTCATAGCAACGGTCGAGCCCCGCAAGTGGAGGGCGTCGACCATCTGCTGTTTCTGTGCCGGGCTCACTCTGCCGAAAACCGAGTGCTCCCCCATCACCTCGGCAACATCGTCGGTGTTTGCGGGTAGTTGTTGCGCATCGTAAGGATGTTCGGCCCCCGGGACTCCCGCTTGAGCGGCAATCGCGCCCACCGTTGCAGGGTTGTCCCCAGAAATAACTTTGACGTGCACCCCTTGCTCGATGAAGTACTCAACCGTCTGCGCGGCATCAGAGCGCAACACTTGATCGATGACTACGAGGGCGACCGGCTGGCAATCACCTGGCCCGGTTTCTGAATCTGGTACCGAACCAACTGCACTCCGCGCGATCAGCAGCACCCGGGCGCCGTCGGCAGCGTAGGTGGCAGCGCGATCAGCAACGGCGGAATCCCCCGGCCGGACAAATTCAGGGGCACCTAGAACCCATGAGCCTTTTCCTTCAAACGTTGCCGAAGACCACTTGCGGGCGCTGGAGAACGGTACGTTTGCGCTGACCCGCCACGATGGATCTGCAAAAGCTGAGGCGACTGCCTCCAGAGTCGGATTCGGCGCCTCCTCTGCGGAGCCCACCGCACCGAGCACAGTTTCAATATCTGCGCGGGCATCATCGTTGAGGGCAATCACATCGCGCACCCGCATGCCAGGCTCAGTCAGCGTTCCGGTCTTGTCCACACAAATCGTGTCGACGCGGGCAAGTACCTCAACCGCCGGCATGTCTTGCACGAGCACCCGTTTGCCCGCCAGGCGAACCACGGCAACTGCCATCGCGATACTGGTCAACAGCACCAAACCCTCAGGAACCATCGTCACAACGCCAGCGATAGTTCCGCGGATGGCCTCTGGGAGCGGCAGGTCGGCGCGGAAAAGTTGGGAGTACAGCAACAACAATCCGACGGGCAACAGCACGAATGAAATTGCCCGGATGAACGTGTTGATGGCATCGCGCAACTCGGAATTCGTCTGACTGAACTTCTTCGCTTGCTCCGTCAAACCCGCGGCAAATGAGTCCCGGCCGATGCGGGTCGCCTGATACATCCCGGAACCGGCAACCACAAAGGAGCCCGACATTGCGTTATCGGTTGCAACTTTCTCGACCGGATCAGCCTCACCGGTCAGCAAACTCTCATCGATTTCAAGGCCATCAGAAACAAGCACCGCGCCGTCAACAACGAGTTGGTCGCCCGTATGCAAAATGATGACGTCGTCAAGGACCACCGCGCTGGAGGCGACCTGCTCATCGACGCCATCGCGCCGAACCGTGGGCATCATTTCACCCAGTACGGAGAGTTTTGCGAGCGTCCGGGAAGCGCGGTACTCCTGAATGATGCCAATCGCCGTGTTGGCAACGATGACGAAACCAAAGAGTGAATCTTGAATGGGAGCGACGATCAGCATCACGATCCATAAGGATCCGATCAAGCCGTTGAACCAGGTGAAGGTATTCGCTCGAACGATGTCAGAAAGGCTTCGACTGCGGGCCTCGGGTGCTGCGTTGATCTCACCGCGCGCAACCCGCTCTGCAACCTGAGCGTTGGTGAGCCCGGTTACCGGATCAGTCATCGCTCGCTGGGTCATCTAGTCAGGCCGTCCATGCGGTGCAAGATCAGGCCTTCACGCAGCGCCCATGGGCACACCACGAGTTCAGATGCATCGAGTAGGTCAATGGCTGCCTCGGCGACCAATGCACCAGCGAGTAATTGCGCAGCCCGACCAGCAGAAACACCCGGCAGGCTGCTCCGCTCTGCAACGTTTAACGTCGACAACGACTCCACGAGCTGGCGCACCGCAACGGCACTCAGAACTCGTTCAACGTAAATGCCCTCGGTCGACGAAGCAGCACCGGCGATGCGCGCAAGCTGCTTGAGTGTTTTCGAGGTGGCGACCACCCGCCGTGGCTCACCGGCACGACGAATCAATCCGACCACCTCAGCGATCTGCACCCGAGCGTGTTTGCGCAGCGCACGAATCTCTTCAGGGCGCGGCGGATCAGATGCCAGGAAATCTCGGGTCATCCGGCCTGCACCCAACGGCAAGGAGAGCGCAACGTCAGGCTCTTCATCGGTGCCCGAGGCCAACTCGAGAGAACCACCACCAATGTCGACAACGAGCAACCGCCCGGAAGACCAACCAAACCAACGGCGCACGGCTAAGAAGGTCATGCGGGCTTCGTCTTCACCGCTCAACACCTCAACCTGCAAACCAGTTTTCTCCGAGATTCGATCAAGAACCTGCTGACCGTTGGGCGCATCTCTGATGGCAGAGGTTGCAAATGCCATGAGGTGGGTCGCACCGAGATCCTCAGCAAGTTGCTGGCCGTCGATGATGAACTGAATCAATTGCGCAACAGCTACTTCAGCGATCGAACCATCAGCTTCCAGGTTTTCGGCAAGCCGTAATGGAATCTTCTTCTTCGATGCAGGGATGGGGGCGGCGCCATAGTGGGCGTCGACCAGCAACAGGTGGACCGTGTTCGAGCCGATGTCGAGGACTCCCATGCGCACCCGCTGACGGT
>CAIXFB010000156.1 GCA_903918595.1 uncultured Actinomycetes bacterium | reverse complement strand
CCAGTCACCGCCCTTGTTCGGGCAGGGGAACCTGTGAGTCGAGGGCAAATCGTGGGGCGACTGGATACCGGAGATCACTGCCCGGCGAGCTGTTTGCATGTGGGTATGCGCCGTGGCGAGCGGTATCTCAATCCCTTGGGCGTGCTTCGAGGTTTACCGACTCTCAAACCGGCAGGTACTCGGCCGTCCGCATATTCACGACCCCGTTAGGCCCGAGGGTGCGCCTGATCAAAGGCCTTCCGCAGGCGCTCTACCGAGATGTGCGTGTACCTCTGCGTTGTCGCAAGGTCGGCGTGGCCGAGCAACTCTTGCACGGCTCGAAGGTCAGCACCACCTTCAAGAACGTGGGAAGCTGCACTGTGGCGCAGTCCGTGGGGAGCGATCTCAGGGACACCCGCCGACGAGGTCAAGTCATGGACGACCGTGCGCACGAGACGGGCATCTATCCGACCTCCACGGACCCCGATAAACAGTGCAGTCGGGTCTATCCACTTCGCGAAAGTGGGGCGTGCTCGAAGCCACTCCACCAGAACTCGAGCAGCGGGCACCCCAAACGGGACCATACGCTCCTTGTTTCCCTTGCCAGTGACACGAACCGTCCGCCGATCAAAATCAATGTCGGCGAGATCGATGGCACAGAGCTCGGCCACCCGCATGCCGGTCGCATAGAGCAATTCGATGATGGCGAGATCACGGAGTTCAACAGCACCCCCTTCAGCGCTACGGGTGGCCGCGCTTGCCATGACCGTGCCTGCCTGTTCCTGATCGAGAATTGTTGGTAGTCGCTTGGGGATTTTGGGTGAGGTGAGTCGTTCGCCTGGATCTTTCGTGATCAGACCACGTTGTCGACACCACCGCGTAAACGCTCGAATAGATGCAGCCTTACGCGCAAGTGTGGACTTTGCAGCGCCACGCTCCCCCACATCGGCCAACCAAGATCGAATCATCGGGAGGGTCACATCTGCTGGAACTGTTGCGTCAGATCCGTGTGCGAACACAAGCAGTTCATGAACATCGACTTGATAGGCACGCACGGTGTTCGGTGATCGACGCTTCTCATCGCGAAGGTGCACCACGAAACTATCCAGCGCCGCAATGAGATCTGGGGATAGTTCGCCAGAAGTAGTCGCAGTCGCGCTCATAGCCACATCGTTGCAATTACCTGCGCCCTCCGCTCGCAGGCGCGACCGAAACTCGCCAGCCTGATGCTTCGGTGTGCACCCGACCCAAGACTTCAAGTGATCCAAGCGCTTCGAGGATTTGCCGCGGCGACAGCGCTGTGGCCAGCACTAACTCATCAAGGCTCATGGCCACTCGGTGAGGCAAAGCATCAAGGACCGCTCGCTCACTCTCCCCAAGACCTTCGAACCAGAGGTCACCTTGCACGCCAGTTGGGGCACTGGTGAGGACAGTTGCGATCAATTCACCCACGTCTTGGGCAGATGTCACCAAGACTGCCCGGCGATCACGGATGAGTTGATGTGTCCCCCGTGACATCTCAGACGTTATGGGCCCGGGCAAAGCCCCCACCACCCGGTTGATCGCCTCTGCTTCATGGGCTGTGGAGAGCGACCCAGAACGCGCGGCTGCCTCAACCACAATTGTTGCCCGCGTAAGTGCTGCGATGATCCGGTTTCGTGACAGAAAACGTTGACGACGAACACCCGAACCGAGCGGTGATTCACTCACCAATGCGCCCTGGTGCGCAATCTGCAACAACATTGCATCGTGGGCTCGCGGGTAGGCAACATCAACGCCACAGGCAAGCACACAAACTGTGATGCCGCCGGCGCCCAGTGCTCCACGATGCGCGGCAGCATCAATCCCGAATGCGCCACCAGACATAACCCGTACACCAGCATCTGTGAGCCGACTCGCTAATTCATACCCTGCTTCAGCGCCATATCGGGTACATGCGCGGGCTCCCACTATGGCCACCGATGTGGCCGCAGCCAATCGAACATTCGCACTTCCATCAACCCATAATGCTCGAGGAACTCGCTCACCTAAGTCTTCCAATTGGGTTGGCCACTCGGCATCACCTCGCGTGACTATTCGCATATTGCGCTTCTCAACTTCGGCTAGTTCAGCTTCGAGGTCAAGGACGTGAAGTCGAGCTTGCAGACCCTGCCGATGCGAAACCCGGGAAGTGTCTGAACGAATGAGATCTATGGTGTTGCTGGCGCCGGAGCCAACGAACATTTTCCCCACCCAGGGATCGAGTGGTTCAGCGATACATGCCAAAGCGATGGTCGCAAGCCGTTCGTCGTCTTGCCACCATGAGGTTTTCACGATGCTAAATCCTGAGCATCGTCCCGAAAACACAAAGCGGCTGCGACATCTTCTCGATTGGGGCGCGCATGTCCGGCTAGGTCAGCCAGAGTCCATGCCATGCGAATAACTCGATCCGCACCACGCATACTTCCGGTCCGATTCTCAAGGTTGTGAATCAACAACAGACCGTCATCATCAGGTGGCCAATCGCGGCGCAGCGTTCCTGATGGAATCCGTGCATTGACCTTCCACGAACACTCACGCCAACGAAAACCTGCCCGAATGCGAGCAGCCTCAACTCGTTCTCGCACTGTTGCAGTGGTTTCTCCCGCAGCATCATTTCCAAGGAGTGGGGCCAGTCGGATCCGCACATCCATGCGATCTCTGACCGGACCAGAAAGTTTGGCGGCATAGTTTCGGCGCGCCAATGAATTGCATGTGCACCTACCCGTTCCGAGCCAACCGCATGGACAAGGGTTCGCAGCGATCACAAGTTGGAACTGTGCGGGCAATCGACCGGCCCATTGAGCTCGATCTAATCGAACCGTCCCCGATTCAAGTGGCTGGCGGAGCCCTTCCAAGGCTGGACGACTGAACTCTGGGGCTTCATCGAGAAAGAGCACACCTAAATGAGCAAGGGTCACCGATCCGGGTACAACTCGCTGACCAGACACTCTCCCCAAGAGCGATGCCGCACTCGCTGCATGATGCGGTGCCTGAAACGGCGGTCTGGAGATCACACCGGCTGCGGCATCAAGTGCACCGGCAACTGATGCAATAGCGGTAACGGCGAGCTGCTCTTCGGAATCAAGATCGGGAAGTAGGTCAACCAGTCGCTCTGACAACATTGACTTGCCGATCCCGGGTGGGCCGATCATGAGTATGTGGTGCCCACCAGCCGCCGCCACTTCGAGTCCTTGCCGCGCCATGGCGTGACCGTGGACATCTGCCAGGTCTCGTGGATTTTCTAGAGTGAGAACCGTTTGCCCAAGTATTTGTGCGTGAATGCGCTCAGTGATCGGCAGACGAAGTTGTCGGATGATTGCAGCCAGGTTGGATCCCGCCAGCACCATGAGGCCCGGAACTAACGATGCCTCCCGAGCATTTTCTGGCGCGACCGCAATCGCAGTTGCACCCGCCCGTGCAGCAGCGATGGCTGCTGGGACTACCCCTCGCACCGGGCGCAGAGATCCATCAAGACCCAATTCAGCGCACAAGGCCAGGCCAACGACGGACTCTTGTGACAACTGTCCCGAGGCGCACAGGATTCCGGTCGCTATCGGCAGGTCTAAGCCCGACCCGTGCTTTCGGGTCTCAGCCGGAGCCAAACTCACCGTGATTCGTTGTCCCGGCCAGTCGAATCCAGAATTTGTGAGGGCACTTCGGGTTCGCCAGCGTGCCTCCTGCACAGAGGCATCCGGGAGGCCCACCACCCCAATGCCCGGCAATCCGGCGGTCACATCTACTTCAACGACCACGATTTGACCTTCAACGCCGACAGTTGTTGCTCCCCACACTTGAGCAAGAGCCACTTCACGCACCCCGCACATGTTCGATGGTTGGCTGCCCAACTGTGGGTGCCAGAATTCCCACGACATCAAACCGGATGATCTCAGCGTGAATCGTGCGTTCCTCAAGCCATCTGATTGCCAATCGACGCATGCGTCGGATCTTTCTCGGTGAGACTGCTTCAAGCGGCGTCCCGTAACGAATGCTTCGACGAGTCTTGACTTCACACACCACTAGATCTGCGTGCTCGCGGGCGATGATGTCGAGTTCGCCAAGTTCACACCGCCAATTCCGTTCAATGATCACTAGGCCTGATCGTTCGAGAAAGCCAACTGCTAGTTCTTCGCCGTACCTACCCAGTGCATCCTTGGGATTCAT
>CAIXFB010000155.1 GCA_903918595.1 uncultured Actinomycetes bacterium | reverse complement strand
TGGCCAACGGACCAAAGGCAGTAAAAGACAACGCCATGACTTTCGCCCGCTTCGTGGCCATGAAACTGCGAGCCACCACCAACGTACCGACAGCGGACGGCGAGCGCCGCACGCACTTCGAGGTCTTCGATCACGTCAGGGGCTTTTGGTTCACGAGGCACGTTCAAGACCTCCCCACGGTGATCACGCAGGAGCTCATTTCACTCGTTCGGCCAGTCGCGCGATCCAGGTGGGAGCGAGGCCCTTTGCCGGACGCACCGCCTCCGCTCAACGACGGCCGGTTTGCGGCATCAATCGACCAATTGGTGCTCGGCATTCTGAGCGAGGACCCGCCGATGCGAGAACTCGACGGAGACCATTCCAGGGGAAAACTCCTCTTCTCCTGTGGCACTGTGATGGATTTCGACGACAACGGCTCATGTCGCAAGGCAATCCCTGAAGACCGCTTGGGCCACCAGATGGCGTGCAAGGCCGAGGTGTACGCGCCGCCAGTGCTTGCTGCGGGAGCGGGCTCGAGCAGAGACGATGTTATCAAACCCGAGACCATTTTCGAGGACATCGCCGCGTGGATCAAGACCGGAACCACACAGCTCCGCGACACCGAGGTTGGTCTGAGAATCGTCGAGAAACTCAAGGCCCTGAGCAACGACTGCAAGGTCCTCGGTGTGCTCGTGAGCTTTGCCGGCAACTGGGAAGGCGTGATATGGCTCCTACGTACCACAGCAAGAATGGCCACAGGGAACCCGCGCATCTGCGAATTCCTGTACCTCTTCGGCCCGGGGTCCTCCGGCAAGGACGTGGTCATGCTCCTGCTCCTGAGCTTCTTCGGGTCAGGCTCCTTCAACTACGGATGTATGCTGAACGGAAGCTTCATCGTAGACGGCAAGGTCGGCGGCAAGGAAGCTGCCTCGCCGTTCCTGGCGGCAACCGCCGGCAAGCGCTTCATCTGGGCGTCCGAGGTGCCTCAGCACCAGAACCTGCAGGTGGAGCTCATCAAGCAGTACTGCGAGCAATCGGGGGCGCTAATCACAGCGAGGAAGTTGTACAAAGCTCCCGTGTCGTTCCGACCCATCGGCGTGATTTGCGCCACGGGCAACTTTCCGCCGTGTGTGACGCATAAGGACGACACGGGCTACATCCGCCGCGCGAGAGTTTGGCAGACTTCACAGACCTTCTCGGTGAAGCCCAAAACGCTGACGGAGGTCATGGCCGACCCGACGGTAAAGCAGAAGATCATGAAGGGTACGTTCAACTCGCAGCTCCTCTGGTTGGTACTGGGACTCGCGCCGACGCTGTCACCCGAGCTCAACCCGGAAACGGAACTGGAGCCTCGACCGGTGTTCATGAAGGAAATGGAGGAAGAATGTGCGGAAGACAACTCCCACGCGAAGTTGAAGGCCTTCATCGTGACACACACCCTGCCGTGCGAGCGCAAGGATGCCACCCCGATGAAAGAATTCAAGAAACAAGTGGCACAGGAGCTGGGAATGGGCAAGATGCAGGCTGGTGTCGTAATGGCAGCGTGCGGGTACGACATCCACGGTAAGAACAACGTTAACTCGGACCGCGTTGCTGTGGGCTTTCACCCGGCACGAGTCGACTCGAAGGGCGACGGCCTCAAGTTGAAGGACTGAGCCAGCCCTCCGCTGAGTTTCCGTTTTAGGGGCTACGTACAGATCCGCACCGGCGGAACCACGCACAGGCACGGCGGCGTGCGAAACGAGACGGGCTAAAACGAATTAAAGAAATATGAAAAATAAAAAAATATAAAAAACCAAGTAAGTGAGAGGACACGCTGTCCCCTCACCTACCAGATTTTCCCACTGAAAACCAATTGTCAAATTG
>CAIXFB010000154.1 GCA_903918595.1 uncultured Actinomycetes bacterium | reverse complement strand
TTGCGCGTGACCTTGGGCACCGGGCAGCCGAAGTTCAAGTCAATGTGATCGGCCCGGTCCTCATCGACAATGATCCGCACGGCCTCGGCCATGACCTGCGGGTCAACGCCGTAGAGCTGAACCGACCGCGGATTCTCATCATCAGAGAAGGTGACGAGGTCCATGGTTTCCTCGTTGCGCTCCAGGAGCGCCCTCGAGGTGACCATCTCCGAGACATAGAGGCCGGCGCCTTCTTCTCGACACAACCGGCGAAAAGCCCGGTTGGTGATTCCGGCCATCGGTGCCAGCACCACGGGTGGGTCAATGACCCGATCGCCCACGCGCAAGCCGGAAGCGCGCGACACGGTGGCACTAGACATGAGCACCATCATCCCATTGATCCCGGATGCGGCAGACTCGGCGCATGACCACGCCTCCCGTTCATGATCCCGCAGCCATTTTGACCGGACGCAAGCGCTGGGTGGCGTTGCTCTTCTTGGCCTTGGGCGTCTCGATGATCATCCTCGACGCCACCATCATCAACGTCGCGATTCCGACGATGGTGCTCGATCTAGGGCTCACCACTGTTGATGCCGAATGGGTCAATGCTGCCTATTCCCTCACCTTCGCTGCGCTCCTGATTTTGTTCGGCCGACTCGCTGACCGATTCGGGCGCCGATTGATGTTCATACTGGGCGTTATCGTCTTCGTCGGCGCGAGTGTTCTCGTCGCCTCCTCTGAATCTTCAACGACGCTCATCGCAGCCCGGGCGCTTCAAGGCGTCGGCGGGGCGATGATTCTGCCGAGTTCGCTCTCGGTCATCAACACTGTCTTCGTAGGTAAATCCCGCGCCGTGGCATTTGCGGTCTGGGGCGGCACGATCGGCGGCATGGCGGCCCTGGGCCCGCTGGTCGGCGGCTGGCTCACCACGTATGCATCGTGGCACTGGGCGTTCTTGATCAACGTGCCGATCGGCATCGCGGTCCTCGTCGGCGTCTTGCTGACCGTTCCTGAGACACGCGATGTGCATGGCCGCAAGGGACTCGATGTTCCCGGCACATTGCTGGTCACCCTCGGTTTGCTCGGTGTGGTCTTCGCCATGATCGAAGGCCAGCGGTACGGCTGGATCACTCCGATCGCCGAATTCACCGTGGGCTCATGGGTGTGGCCTTCAACGTCGGTCTCCATCGTTCTCGTTGCAGGCATCCTCGGCGTCTTGGCATTGGTCGTGCTGCTGTTCGTGGAGAAGTCGCGCGCGGCTGCCGGCAAGATCGTGATCATCGATCTGCGGCTGTTCAAGATCCGCAGTTTTGGTGCCGGCAATGCTGTTGCCCTCATTGTCAGTCTCGGTGAGTTCGGTCTGCTCTTTGCAATCCCACTGTTCTTGCAGGCAACCCGCGGCTACGACGCTTTGCAGACCGGCGTGATTCTGCTGGCTCTTGCCATCGGCTCATTTGTGGCATCTGGTCTTGGTGCGCCACTCGCTCAGCGTTTTGGACCGGTACGCGTACTGCAATTCGGCATGCTGCTTGAGGCCATTGGCATCTTTGGTCTCGGTTTCATCATCTCCTCGGAGATCACCGGCTGGGGCATGGCACCGTGGCTGTTCCTCTACGGCATGGGCGTGGGCTTTGCCACCGCGCAACTCACCGGCGTGATCCTCTCCGAAGTGCCCGTGGCTGATTCCGGTCAAGCCAGTGCCGTTCAATCAACCTCGCGCCAGGTGGGTGCAGCCATCGGCACCGCGATCATCGGCGCCACTCTGATTTTCGGCTTGGGCAGCGTTGCCGGCGAGCTTGAAGACCGAGGTGTTCCCGCAGCGCAGGCTGAGCAAGTGTCGGCCGCAGTGGCGGGTTCTGCAGGACAGGCAATTCCCGCACTGGCCAGTCAGCCCAATGGGGAAGTTCTCGTCGAGGGCGCATCAGCTGGGTTCACCACGGCCATTAAGACCGTGGCATGGGTGGCGGGATTCTTTGTCTTCTTAGGCCTGCTCGCCAGCTTGATGCTGAACAAGAACACAGCGCGGATCGAATCTGAAGGGTATGAACCGCCGAAGGTCGATGCGTAAGAGTTCTTCGCTCTTCTGCTAATGTAAACGAAATTCGTTTTCATTAAGGAGAGATATGAACAGAGTCCAGCTCATTTCGACGATTGCCACCCGCACAGGCCTGACTCAAGATGCAGTCGATCAAGTGCTTACCGCTCTTAATGGGGTTGTCGCTACGCAACTCGTTGCCGGCGACAAGGTCACGATCCCAGGCTTCATCTCGTTCGAGGCCGTGCAGCGCGCCGCTCGCACCGGTCGGAACCCCGCAACCGGAGCCCCCATCGACATCCCTGCCAAGAAGGTTGTCAAAGTGGTTGCTGGCGCCGGCCTCAAGCGCGCAGTCGCTGGCGAGTAGCTGCTCAAGTGCCGTTTCTCTCGCGATTTCGACGCCACGGTCAACAGCCAAGCCTTCGAGTCACACCCGAACATCATCAACACCCATCCACGACAGAGCTCACCGTGGATCAACGAGGCATACCCACACACGAATGCCTCAACTGTGGGTGCAACGTCTTCATCATCAAAGCGACATTTGAGGACTATGACATTTCAGGTTGGTTCATGGACGCAGAGTGCTCGTGCTGCGCAAGTCCGCTCACGGCGCCCTGCCCCGTGGACCATCCCGAATATCAGTAGCTAGGTAGCCGCTCGCCCAGCCAACCAACGAGTGCATCAATCCCGATGCGCTCTTGGGCCATGGTGTCGCGCTCGCGAACGGTCACGGCCTGATCCTCGAGCGATTCGAAGTCGATCGTGACGCAGAATGGCGTGCCGACCTCGTCTTGGCGACGGTAACGACGACCAATTGCGCCAGCATCATCAAAGTCGACGTTCCAGCGCTTGCGGAGTTCCGCCGCCACATCTTTGGCCTTGGGTGAAAGATCGGCGTTACGCGAGAGCGGCAGCACCGCAACCTTGACTGGCGCGAGGCGCGGATCAAAGCGCATCACCGTGCGGGTATCGACCCCACCCTTGGAGTTCGGTGCTTCGTCTTCGTCGTAGGCATCGAGCAAGAAAGCGAGCACAGCGCGGGTGAGTCCGGCTGCCGGTTCGATCACGAACGGAACCCAACGCTCGTTCTTGTCCTGATCAAAGAAGGAAAGATCGGTGCCCGAGTGCTCAGAGTGGGTCTTGAGATCGAAATCGGTGCGGTTGGCGATGCCCTCGAGTTCGGCCCACTCTGATCCGGCGAACCGGAAGCGGTACTCGATATCGACGGTGCGCTTGGAATAGTGGCTCAACTTCTCTTTCGGGTGTTCGAAGAAGCGCAGGTTTTCAGGGTCAATGCCAAGGTCGATGTACCAGTCCCAGCGGTTTTTCAACCAGTACTCGTGCCATTCCTCATCCGTGCCTGGCTCAACGAAGAACTCCATCTCCATCTGCTCAAACTCGCGCGTGCGGAAAATGAAGTTACCCGGGGTGATTTCGTTGCGAAAACTCTTTCCGGTCTGGCCGATACCGAACGGTGGCTTCTTTCGCGCAGCGTTCATCACGTTCTGGTAGTTCACAAAGATGCCCTGCGCGGTTTCTGGTCGCAGGTAGTGCACCGCACCAGCCTCTTCAACCGGACCCACCGTGGTGCGCAGCATGCCGTTGAAGTCACGGGGCTCCGTGAACTCACCTTTGGTGCCGCAGTTGGTGCAGGCAATATCGAGAAGTCCGTTGGGTGCTTCTTTTCCGTGCTTTTCGGCGTAGGCCTCGAGCAACTGATCGGCGCGCCAACGCTTGTGGCACTGCTTGCACTCGGTCAGAGGATCAACAAATGCGTTGACGTGGCCCGATGCTTCCCAGACCTGCGGGGCCAGGATGATCGAGGAATCAAGACCGACGATGTCGTCGCGACCCCGGACCATGTGTTGCCACCATTGCCTGCGCACGTTCTCTTTGAGCTCTACTCCGAGCGGGCCGTAATCCCAGGCCGAGCGGCTGCCGCCATAGATCTCTGAGGATTGAAAGACAAATCCACGACGCTTACACAGGTTGACTACGGCATCTACACGATCGGCGGCCATGCGGCGCTCCCCATTAATCACGAAGCGCTGGTGCGCTCCACTCCGGCTGGATGTCGGCGGACCGGCACATACTACTTGAGCAACCTCACACGCTTACTTCAGCAGATCGAGGGCCGTCAGCTCGTCGATCGTGTTGAAGTCCTCGTAATGCCAAGCGAGCGCTCTGCGCACCATCGGCTTGGCAAGCGCGATGACTTCGTCGTACCTCACTACCAGTTGAGCGAGCAGTTCCCGGGAGCACACGGGCACCGCGAGGATGACTCGGGCAGCACCAGCATCTCGGATCGGGCCCACCACGGAACGTGCAACCGTGCCGGTTTCCACTCCATCGTCAATGACAATGACCACTTGGCCTTGCACATCGGGTAACTTCACGATTTCGACGCCGTCTTCGGAGCGTTGCACTTCAAGGGCAAGCGCCTGCACACCCAAACTTCGTGCCACGGGCAATGCAACGGGCACGCCATTTGGAATGACAGCGAGGACCATCGGAGTTACTTCCGGGAAAAATTTGGCGAGGTGACCTGTGACCTCGATAGCTAACGCAGCCCCGGCTGCCTCGAGATTGGCAAACCGATCAGTGCTCATGTGCGAACTGGATCAATGTCAGGACCTGAGGCCGAACCAAGACCGATGAGTCCGGCATCAGCAGCCAGACCACTCACAGAGTTTGTTGCACCCGCAGGGGTGCGGGCGTGCACAATCTCAAAAGCCGAGGGCTCGTCAATGGCCAGTGAGAGAAACGGAATGGCCGACATTTTGACGTCGTAATTGGAGAGCGCTTTGCGGTAGGCACCGACGCCTTCCCAACGCGTGATGATCACCCGAAGTTCGGATTCATCCGTGGACTGGCCCAATTCTGCGTCGATAAAGCCTGGGCGCTCCGCGAGCACTGCTATCGCCGCGCGTGCATCTCGGGCAAATGACTCAGCCGATCCCGCCGGGACAGTGAATCGGCTGATGACGGTGACTGCAGAAGCGTTAGAGTCGAGCACACCACGACGGTAGTCGCATCGGAGGAATCATGGGCACAGGGTCAAAAGAGCCGCGCGGAGTACGCGGTCCTCGCGGTTCTTCGGGTGGGTCATCAGGTGGTTCGTCGGGAAATCAGCCTCGCCGCGAGCCCCAGCATCGCAACGCATTTGAGCGAATCAGCTACCCGTGGCTGGTGCGCATGCTCGCTGTCCCCCGCTGGCTCGTGGTGGTGCTCATCGCCTCCAGCCTGCTCCTCGGCCTGGTGCTGAGCGATGGTCTGGCTTGGCTCGGCTCGATGTTCCTGCTCTTCGTGGCACTCTTCCTGGCTTGGCTGCTCGCCTTATCGTGGCCAGCTTTGACTGGGGGCCGTCGATTCATCCGGTTGCTCGCCGTGGTCGGCATCCTGGGAATTGCATTCCTGAAGCTGACCGGCCGCTTCTGAAATTGACAGTCATTTTCATTTAGCCTAGTCTGGGGACATGAAATCGACGTACGTAATCTCCCTGGCAGCAGCAGCACTGGTCCTCTCGGCTTGCTCGAGCAGTGA
>CAIXFB010000153.1 GCA_903918595.1 uncultured Actinomycetes bacterium | reverse complement strand
TAGCGCCCAGATCGCACCTTGCTCGTGCCGGTCGGGTGTGAGGAAATCGTCATCCGTAATGAGGGGGGTCAGGGCGCCTTACACCCACTTA
The DNA here is from genome assembly GCA_903918595.1 of uncultured Actinomycetes bacterium. Lineage (GTDB taxonomy): Bacteria > Actinomycetota > Actinomycetes > S36-B12 > S36-B12 > CAIXFB01. Next base: position 11,283 of record CAIXFB010000153.1, on the reverse strand, counting down.
TCTGACAGACTCCACTCGTGGCTAATGCAACGACAATTCCCGCTGCCTACCAGCACGCACCCGCCAATCGGCCGAACATGGTTTCGATCGGCACGATCGTGTGGCTCTCCAGCGAGTTGATGTTTTTTGCAGCCCTGTTCGCGATGTATTTCACCCTGCGAGCGGTCAATCCTGAGCTGTGGGCTGAAGAGACCACCCTGCTCAACATCCCGTTCGCGAGTATCAACACAACGGTCTTGGTGCTCTCCAGCGTCACCTGCCAGCTGGGCGTCTTCGCAGCGGAGCGCGGCGATGTGAAGGGCCTTCGCCGCTGGTTCATCATCACGTTCCTCATGGGGGCCTTCTTCATCGGCGGCCAGATCACCGAATACGCCGAGCTCGTGCACGAGGGCTTGACTTTGTCCAGCAATTCCTACGGAACCGCCTTCTACCTCACCACGGGTTTCCATGGCCTGCATGTGACCGGCGGGCTGATCGCCTTCCTCTTGGTGCTCGCCACCACGTATGTCACAAAGCGATTTACCCATGATCAGGCCACTCGAGCCATCGTGACTTCGTACTACTGGCACTTTGTCGACGTTGTCTGGATCGCCCTTTTCTTCATGATTTACATCCTTAAGTAAGCACATTCCCCCACCCGCACAACGGAAGGTTCGGCGAGAGTGAAGTTCTTAGCCGCACGGCGACGCAATCCGATCGTCGCTCTGGGCCTATTGCTATTTGCCCTGGTGGTCGTCGGGGGCGGCTATGCCGTCGTCACCGAAACCCAGCCGGCAACGGCAGCAATGGGATCTCAGACCCAGGTTGAGGACGGCGAGCGCCTGTACCTCGAGGGCTGCTCATCGTGCCACGGACTTCAAGCAGAGGGCACTGGGAATGGGCCTACCTTGATTGGTGCCGGAGCCGCTGCTGTGCACTTCCAGGTGGCAACCGGACGCATGCCGCTGGCAGCTCCTGGAGCGCAGGCCCCGGCAAAGGAAGTCATCTACACCGAGTCTGAAATCGAAGCGATGTCTGCGTATGTGGCCTCCTTGGCCCCCGGTCCGGCAATTCCTTCGGCAGAACAGATCGATTTTGCAGATGCGGATGTGGCTGAAGGCGGAGTGCTGTTCCGCATCAACTGCGCGCAATGCCACCAGGCGGCCGGACAGGGTGGTGCCCTCACCCAGGGTAAGTACGCGCCATCGCTGATGGAATCAACGCCTCAGGAAATCTACGAGGCGATGATCACGGGCCCTGAAAACATGCCGATCTTTGCCGATTCCACACTTCAGGTAGAGGAAAAGCAGGCGATTCTTGCCTACATCAACGAACTGCAGGAGGCGCCAAGCCCGGGTGGACTGGCACTTGGCCGCCTCGGCCCGGTTGCTGAGGGTCTGTTCTTGTGGACCGCCGTATTCGCCGCACTGATTGCTGCGGCCGTCTGGATCGGAATCAAGGCGCGATGACTGACATCACCCCCTCTGGGCATTCTTCAGATCACGGGAATCAACCGGAAAGACTCGGCTACTCCCCCGTGGCGGATATTCCGCATAAGCCACGTGTCACAGACATTGATCCCAAAGCAGCCAAACGTGCTGAGCGCCAAGTTGCATCGATGTTCTTGCTCTCCATCATCTTCGTGATCTTGTTCGTCGTTGCCTTTGTTGGTATCGATAAGTCCACGGCCATTTACATTCCGGTTCTGGGCGTCGTTGGTGCATTGCAGGTAGCACTCGGCTTCACCATGGGAGTGGCGATTCTGCTCATCGGTGCCGGCGCAATTCAATGGGCCAAGAAGCTCATGCCCGATGTTGAGGTTGTCCAGCAGCGCCACGACATGAACTCTGAACCAGAAGCAGCAGCGGAGGCAGCTGCGAACTACCAGCGGGGCAAAGAAGAGTCAGGTTTTGTCCGCTATCCAATTATCCGACGTACGTTGATTGCGGCTTTGGCGCTGTTCCCCATTCCGCTCATCGTTCTGCTTCGGGATCTGTGGATTACGCCTCCCGGCGAGAGTCCTGAGGAGGAGCTTTCTCGCACTGCATGGCACGAGGGCTTGCGCATCGTGGCCGATGGCAACTTCCAGCCGATTCGCCCGGAAGACATCCCGGTTGGCGGCCTTGTTTCCGCTCTCCCCATTGACATCATGGAAATCCAAGAGGAAGAGCACAACCTCAACGCCCGAGGCAAGGCCGCGATCATTCTGGTTCGCATGGACCCCGATCAGATTCGGTCACAACAGGGCGATAATTGGGATTACCAAGGGATCCTGGCCTATTCAAAGATTTGCACGCATGTGGGTTGCCCCATTGCGCTCTACGAACAACGCACGCATCACTTGCTCTGCCCCTGCCACCAGTCGACCTTCGATTTGGCCGACTCTGGCGACGTGATCTTTGGCCCAGCTGCGCGTCGCATGCCGCAGTTGCCAATCGGCGTAGATGAGGAAGGATTCCTCGTAGCGAGATCGGATTTCACCGAACCCGTCGGACCTAGTTTCTGGGAGCGTTCATGAGTACCTCCTCGCCCGTCGAGACTGCCGGAGCAGCGACCGCGACCTACGTCGACAAGCGGCTAGGCAGCAACCGATTCCTTGGCCGCAACCTTGGCAAAGTCTTTCCCGACCACTGGTCCTTCATGCTCGGCGAGATCGTGCTTTACAGCTTCATCGTCGTGTTGCTGACCGGCACCTACCTCACCCTGTTCTACAAGCCTTCAATGGTTGAAGTCCTCTACGACGGCTCATATGTGCCCCTCAAGGGCGTCATGATGTCTGAGGCCTACGAATCGACCCTCAACATCTCCTTTGACGTTCGTGGTGGCCTCTTGATCCGCCAGATGCACCACTGGGCCGCGTTGATCTTCGTCGCCGCCATGGTCGTTCACGCTTTCCGGGTGTTCTTCACCGGCGCATACCGCAAGCCCCGCGAGTTCAACTGGCTCATCGGTGTTGCACTCCTCACGATGGCGTTGGCTGCCGGCTTCACCGGGTACTCCCTCCCCGACGATCTGCTCTCCGGAACGGGCTTGCAGATCATCCGAGGGATTCTGCAGTCGATTCCCGTGGTGGGAACCTGGGCGGCCTTCCTCGTCTTCGGCGGAGAATTCCCAGGCACAGACATCATCTCCCGGCTCTACGCAGCACACATCCTGCTTGTTCCGGGACTGATTCTTGCCCTGATCACAGTTCACCTGATGATGGTCTGGACCCAGAAGCACACCCAGTTCCCTGGCCCAGGTCGCACGAACGACAACGTCGTTGGTTACCCCCTGCTTCCGGTGTACATGGCCAAGGCGGGCGGCTTCTTCTTCATCGTGTTCGGCGTGATCGCACTGATCAGCGGCCTGGTGACGATCAACCCGATTTGGATCTTCGGCCCCTACACGCCTGATCAAGTCTCGGCCGGAACACAGCCAGACTGGTACATCGGCTGGCTTGATGGTGCCCTACGTCTGATGCCGAACTGGGAGACGGTGGTCGCTGGATTCACCATCTCATGGAACATCTTCATTCCATCCGTGGTGATTCCGGGCATTCTCTTCACCGGCCTTGCCCTTTACCCATTCCTTGAAGCATGGGCGACTGGAGACAAGCGGGAGCACAACCTGCTTGATCGTCCACGCAACGCACCGGTCCGCACCGGCATCGGGGTCATGGCAATCACCTTCTACGGAATTTTGTGGATCGGTGGTGGCAACGACCTCATTGCCACCGCATTCGATTTGTCAATCAACTCTCTCTCGTGGTTCCTTCGAATCACGCTCATCGTGGCTCCCCCGATCGCATTTATCGTGACCAAGCGCATTTGCCTTGGTCTCCAGCGCCGCGATCGCGACAAGCTGCTGCATGGCTATGAGTCAGGCCGCGTTCTCCGCCTGCCGCACGGTGAGTTCATCGAGGTGCACGAGCCGATCAACTACAAAGAGCTCGCTGTGATCACCTCAAAGACCGACTACAGCCCGCTCCCGGCTCCTGAGAAGACCGACGCGGATGGCGTGAAGAACAAGAAGTACCTGATCCAGAAGATCCAGCACAAGATCAGCCACTTCTATTACGCCGACGATGTCAAGAAGCCCACAGCAGCTGAAATTGAAGCCGCTCAACATCATGCCGCCCACGATGCAATGCTCGAAGCGCCCTTGCACGAGTACGAAGACGCTGACCAGATCAGTACCTTCCACGGTGGCGTTCTGCATCACCCAGGGATGCCTGAGACCAATGCTGAACAGGTTGCTCAGCAGGAGAACCGTTCCACCACCTGACGCAAGCACGTCCTGAACGAGATAGGGCCACCTCGGCGTAACGCTGAGGTGGCCCTATCTCGTTGTGTTGTGCTCGTAGCTACAGCAATTCGTCCCCAGCAGCGGGACACCCCTTGGAACGCTCCTGCGCATGGTGGGAGCGAATTGAACAGTCACGGTGCCAGCATGGAATGTGCTAGATACATGCAACGAATCCACATGCTCCAACATCATCACGACGACTAGGTAAAGCTTGAGAGGGCTCGTGGTCTCTGCCCGAAAAGGACGCCGAGATGCCCGTGTGATTGCTAGTGGGCGAACTCGCCCCGGTAGTACTCGAAGAGCCAACCGACAAGACCAATGAGTAGCACGCTGATGCCCAGGACGATCAGCCACACCGCGAAGATCAGGCCAAAGACAATGAGCATTGCGGCAAAAGCAACCACCAATGGCCACCAGGAGTGCGGACTGAAGAAGCCATACTCCGGATCGGCCTCGTCGATTTCGGCAATGAGGCGATCCTCAGGCCGGGGGTAGACCCGCTTTGAGGTGTACAGCGCGTAGAAGGCGATGAGGAATGCGAGCGCGCCGGTGAGAGCCAACGCCGTGGTACCAATTTCATCGCCGCTCAGGAACCAGTAGATCCCAGCAACAGCGCTGAAGAACACGAAGCCCAAGGCAAAAAGCGCACCCTCGATTCTCATTGGTGGCCTCCCGCCGAACCTGCCGGTGCAGTGTTGCTGCCAGGCGAATGAGCCCCTGGAGCCGCTAGCTCAGGGTGGTGCAGATCAAATGCTGGGCGCTCGGAGCGAATCCGTGGGAGGGAAGTGAAGTTATGCCGAGGCGGTGGGCAACTCGTGGCCCACTCCAGGGATCCACCCCAACCCCACGGGTCGTCAACGGTGACCTTGGGAGCGTTCTTCCAGGTGGTGAGCACGTTCCAGATGAAGAACAGGGTCGAAATTCCCAGAATCGCTGCGCCCACTGAGGAGACGATGTTCAAGGTCGTGAAGTCATCAGCTGGGAGATAGTCCCCATAACGCCGTGGCATGCCCTGAACTCCGAGCCAATGCTGCACCAGGAAAGTGACCTGGAAGCCGATGAAGAGTAGCCAGAAGTGAATCTTCCCCAGGCGCTCATTCAGCATTTTGCCGGTCATCTTGGGCCACCAGAAGTACAGGCCAGCAAAGGTGAGGAATACCACCGTGCCAAAGACTGTGTAGTGGAAGTGAGCAACCACGAAGTAACTGTCCGAAACATGGAAGTCCAGCGGCGGCGCAGACAAGATGATGCCGGTGAGGCCGCCGAAGAGGAACGTGATCAAGAAGCCCATCGTCCACAACATTGGCGTGTCAAAGGACACTGAGCCTTTCCACATGGTGCCGATCCAGTTGAAGAATTTCACGCCGGTGGGCACCGCGATCAGCATTGTCATGAACGCGAAGAACGGCAGGTAGACAGACCCCGTCACATACATGTGGTGAGCCCACACCGCTACGGAGAGCGCACCGATCGCCATCGTCGCGAAGACCAGGCCCTTGTAGCCGAAAATGGGCTTGCGTGAGAAGACTGGGATGATCTCGCTGGCAATGCCGAAGAACGGCAAGGCGATGATGTAGACCTCCGGGTGGCCAAAGAACCAGAAGAGGTGCTGCCACAGAATTGCACCGCCATTCTCCGGCGCAAACACCAATGAGCCGTATTGGCGATCGATGAAGGCCATAGCCAGGGCAGCAGCAAGAACGGGGAACGCGATAAGCACCAGCACGCTGGTGATCAGAATTGTCCATGTGAAAATGGGCATCCGGAACATGGTCATGCCGGGTGCGCGCATTGTGAAGATCGTTGTGATGAAGTTGACCGCGCCCAAAATGGTGCCCAGGCCACCCATTGCTAGGCCAAGTAGCCATAAATCGCCACCGGCACCTGGGGAGTTGACCGCATTGCTCAACGGAGCATAGGCAAACCAGCCGAAGGATGCTGCCCCTCCGGGAGTGAGGAAACCAGCCGCAACAATCAGGCCGCCGAACAAGAACAGCCAGTAGCCGAACATGTTCAGGCGCGGGAAGGAAACGTCAGGGGCACCGATCTGCAGCGGCATGATGACGTTGCCGAAACCTACAAACAGGGGGGTAGCAAAAAGGAACAGCATGATGGTGCCGTGCATGGTGAACATCTGGTTGTACTGCTCGAGTGAGATCAACTGCAGGCCAGGTACAGCTAGCTCGGCACGGATCAGCAGCGCCATCAAACCAGCGATGAAGAACCACAGCATTGAGGTAACGAGGTACATGTAGCCGATGGTCTTGTGGTCGGTCGAGGTGATCCACTTGACGACCGCAGTGCCCAAGGAGTCCTTGCGAACTGGTCTCCCACTCGGCGGCGGGGTGGCCGTGCCGGTGATCGGCTCATTCAGGATCGTCATAGCGTGCGCTCCCCTGGCTTTTGTCCGTCGCTGTTGAATCTGCCGGTTTCAAGCATTCCTGATTGGCCTCTCGCCTTGAGATCGGCGATGTACTCATCAAACTCGGCCCGCTCGACGACCTTCACTTGGAAAAGCATCCGGGCATGGTCTACCCCGCACAATTCGGCGCACTTACCCGCAAAGGTGCCGATCTTGTCTGGGGTGAGCTCGAAGGCGTTCGTCTTTCCCGGGATGACGTCCATCTTGAAGAGGAAGGCTGGCACCCAGAAGGAGTGGATGACATCGGGTGAATTGAGTTCAAACCGAATTTTCTCCCCGACAGGCAGCACGAGGGTTGCTGGCTCGTTGGTTGAGCCCTCCCCGACGGGCAATCCGAGGTCGTAGGCATCCTGATCGAGGTAGTTAAAGCCCCATGACCAGCGGAAGCCAACAACGCTGACCGTTTGATCTTGGTCATTGTCGAGGGTAAGGATTTCGCTTTGATCCCGGGCCGTGAACCAGAAAAGCCCAAGAATCATGATGAGCGGCACAATTGTGTAGAGCAGTTCCAATGGGACGTTGTACTTGGTCTGCTCGGGGACTTCATCGCGATGCTTGCGTCGGTAGGCCACGATCGCCCAAATCATCAGGCCCCAAGTGAGTGCCCCGACCGCCCAAGCGGCTATCCATGAGCCGTTCCACAGGTTCAAAATGATGGGAGCCTCTTCGGTGGCCGGTTCTGGCATATCGAAGAAGAAAGCCTCATTGGCAGTGCACCCGCTCAGGGTCACAACTGCCAAAACACCGGCAGCCATAAGACCCATACCGCGTCGGGAAAGACGTGATCTCGCCCCTACTGGAGCGTTAGATAACGAGGATCGCACGGGAAGCCCTTCTGACTGATCTGGTTGCTCTGCAGACTATCGGACTACCCCCATGATTGCTCCTTGGGCCCGAGGGAATTCGAGGTGTTCTTCCTCACGCATTAAGTTGCAATCATGACCCTGCCCGATCCAGACCCCCATCCACCGCGCGGGTACCTCGACGCGGTCGCCGGTCAGCCCCTGCTACCCGTCGCAGCGCAGGCTCTGCTGGCAGCGGCTGGTAGTTCCTGGGCGGATCCGGCGCGGCTTCATCACGAGGGTCGCAAAGCCGGTCTACTCCTAGATGCGGCGAGAGATTCGATCGCCAAATTCCTCAAAGTCAGAGCCGAAGACGTGTACTTTTCCGCGTCTGCGCCACTAGCAATGCAGGCGGCAATCTGCGGTGTCTTCAATTCACGCCGATCGGTAAACTCCCGGATTCTCGCCAGCCAAGCCGAATCAATGGCGGTACTGAGCGCGGCAACCAATTGCCCCGGTGCCGAATTGACCACAATCGCCGTTGATACACACGGCAAGGTCGATGAAGCCATGTTCATCTCCGAATTGAGAAACGGTGCTGCCTTGGCGTGCCTTCAGGCAGCTAATGCCGAAGTGGGTACCCGGCAGCCGATCGCCGCTGTTGGCATAGTTGCGCGGGATCTCGGTATTCCACTGATTGTCGATGGAACCCAGGTGATTGCACACGACCAATTGCCCGGTGAGTGGGACGTGCTGGTGGCTTCAGCCCGTGACTGGGGCGGTCCAAGTGGCGTCGGGATTTTGGTGGTGCGCCCCACAGTGCGCTGGCGCCCGGAACTGACTCCGGATCGCGGTTGGGTCGGTGGATTCCCAGACATTGCTGCAGCTGCGTCGGCTGCGACAGCTCTCGAATACTTGGCCGAGTCTTGGCCCGGTGAAGCAGAGCGCCATCGGAGCTTGATTGATCGGGTGCGCTCTGAGTTGCCGCAAGCGATCGAGGGAATTCTGCTCGCCGGTGATCCCAAAGATCGATTGCCGCACATCCTCACGTTCACCTGTTCGGGGATTGCAGGTGAGGCCCTCGTGGTTGAGTTGGATCGGGTAGGCATCGCCGTTGCAAGTGGCTCCGCGTGCACTGCCGATAACAGGATGCCAAGCCATGTCCTTGAAGCTATGGGCATTGCACACGACGCAAGTGTTCGAGTGTCCTTGCCGCTGGGGTGCACGCAAGAAACAGTCGATGAATTCCTCAAGGCAATGCCCGGAGCGGTAGAACAAGTTCGCGAGTACTTCCGTACCTAGGAAACCCCAACGGCACCAATGCAACTAGGAGTCTGAAGTGCCTCTGCGAGCATCCGCAGGTAGTGGATTCGAGGCACCTCAGTCACCCCGAGGGAACCGAGGTGCTCGGTCCGCCACTGCACATCGATAAGCCGATTTCCACCGCATTCGCGTAACCGATGGACAAGGGCCACCAGCGCCACTTTCGATGCATCTCGTTCACGATGAAACATCGATTCACCAGCAAACAAGCCACCGATCTCTACCCCGTAGAGGCCGCCCACCAACTCCTTGCCCTTCCACACCTCGACAGAGTGCGCAACCCCTGCACTGTGCAGGTCGGCATAGGCAGAAATTATCTCGGGCGTTATCCAGCCGCTGTCTCTCGCTGGATTGGCGCAGCTGGTGATGACACCTAGGAAATCCTGGTTGAAGGTCACTCGAAAAGATCGTATGGATTTTCGCAGGGACTTCGACACATTGAGAGCGTCGATTGGCAAGATCCCGCGTGGGTTGGGAGACCACCAGGCCAACTCGCCAGTGGCAAGGTGCATGGGAAAAATCCCCATCGAATACGCCTGAATCAGGGTGTGGATTTCAAGATCGGCTCCTACCGCGACGACGTCGTCATCCTCTGGTGCGGTAGCAGGATCAGGAAAATCCCACATGATTTACGGGCGGGGGCAGGAAAGATGTGGTGCAACTTCTGCGGCCGCAGCGTCTCCATATGCTCCAGCGAGACGTTCCAAGAAGTGCCGCTGAGCCAACTCGTACTCCTGGGTGCCAACGGTCTCGATCACATAGGTGGCCAGCAGCGAACCGATCTGGGCTGAACGCTCATCCGATAACCCCCAAGCCTGCCCAGACAAATATCCGGCACGAAATGCATCGCCAACCCCGGTGGGATCTGCTTTGCGCTCCTCCTCGGGAACAGTCACTACAACCGGATCCATGCCGCGACGTTCGATTCGGGCACCAGCGGGTCCCAAAGTGGTAACGCGAACCTCAACCATCGATGCAATGTCAGAAGGAGTCCAACCAGTTTTCTGCTCAATGAGTGCGGACTCGTATTCATTCGCAAACAAATACAGCGCCCCTTCAATGAGCGGCTTGATCTCTTCACCGTCCATGCGAGCGAGTTGCTGCGAGGGGTCAGCTGCAAATGGGAATCCGCGCAAACGACATTCCTCCGTGTGGCGCGTCATCGCCTGCGGATCATTGGCACCGATGAGTACAACATCTGGTGCACCCACCCGGTCAACGATGGGTTTGATTTCGATATTTCGAGCCTCCGACATGGCACCCGGATAGAAAGATGCGATTTGGTTTTGTTCAGAGTCGGTGGTGCAGACGAAGCGGGCCGTGTGATGCACGTCAGAGATGTGCACCGCGGTTGTATCAACCCCGTGCCGGTTCAGCCACGATTCGTAATCAGCAAAGTCTGGGCCAACTGCGCCGACGAGAACGGGCTTCAGACCAAGGCAGCCCATCCCGAACGCAATGTTGGGAGCCACTCCCCCTCGTCGAACCTGGAGCTCTTCCACCAGGAAGGAGAGGGACACCTTGTCGAGTTTTTCCGCGACGAAGGAGTCTGAGAACTTTCCGGGGAAAGTCATCAAGTGGTCAGTGGCGATAGATCCGGTGATCAGAATGGACACGAGACTGGACACTACCGTTCCAGCCCATCAAATCCCCGAAAGCGCTGCTCTCAGCCGACCCATTTCGCGCTCAACTGCTGCCCGAGATCTAGTAGCGCGTTGCGCTGCTTGACGGAAATTCTGGTGGCGGGATTCACATAAGCAAAGGTTTCGATGATCGCGTCGCCTGCTTGGGTGTACACCCCAAGAACGGATGTGCGGTCTCGGTATCGCTTGTCGGTGTCGTTGAAGCGGGCGTTGACCTGAACAAAAAACACCTCGTACTCGCCGCCCGGAGGTGAGCCCGTCGACGTGATGTCTTTGATGCTGCCCGTAGGACCATTTGCAGCCGTACGCACGCCATTACAGGTGCTCAGCTCAGCTGCAAGTGTCTGGAAAGACGCCTGCGCGGCAGCAGCCGTGGGGAATTGGTACACCCGCTCCATGACGTCGGTGTAAGTCTTCTTGTTACGGGTTTCAATATCCACCAAGAACTGCGAGGAAGGGGCCGGAACACTCACCAGCGTTTTCCCCTCAGGAGTACCGCAAATTCCGATGGATTTGCCAATGACCTTGGAATTGAACTCGTAATCCTTAGCCTTACCGAAAATCGCAGGGACTTCAGTTTCGTTCAACATGTTGGCCTTAGCCTCGGAATCAGTCACGGCACTTGCGGCCGGGGCTACCAGAACCGCACTCATCAAAACCCCGCCGACGATTCCGGCAGCAACTCGTTGCAACATCATGAAATATTCCTACAGAGATCAGTGGAAAGAGTCGCCGCAAGCACAAGAGCCCGTTGCTTGTGGGTTGTCAATCGTGAAGCCCTGCTTCTCGATTGTGTCGACAAAATCGATCGTGGCACCACTGAGGTAAGGAGCGCTCATGCGGTCGG
>CAIXFB010000152.1 GCA_903918595.1 uncultured Actinomycetes bacterium | reverse complement strand
TACTTCGCCTCTTTGCAGTGTGGCAACCAACCCTCACGATTATCTGTACTCAGCCCCGTGGTGTGCCGCTGTGGTCCTTCTCCTGCACAGATTTCGGAGATGTCCCTGTGGGCTGGGAAGCAGTCATTTCCGTCGTCGTCACGAATCAGAGTTCTCGGGAACAGAGCTTGGGCGCACAGCCGCTCAACATCGCAGGCGTGAATGGCACCTTGGTTGCCAAGCCGAAAGAAAGTGACTGCAATGCAGTCGTAGCCGTTTCTCCCAGAGGCTCGTGCACCTTGCACTATTCATGGACACCTGAGCGAGCTGGATCCCTGAGTTCTGGAACGCCGATAACTGTCTGTCGGAGCGGAAACCCAAATAGTTGCTTTCGAACCGCACTCAACAGTGGACTTCGTGGAAATGCTTACGTGCCGGGTATCTCATCTTTGTAGTCGTGGGGGTTCGCGAGCAAGTCTGCAAAGCCTGATATGCGGTGCGGGCTCAGAAGGGCCCGGCCACGACTAGAGTGCTCTCATAGCGATTTTCGATGAAAGGGAAGAGCCATGGTTGGTCGTAGAGGTATGGGAATTGTTGGCGTTGCAGCAACCGCCAAGGTAGTAAGCAACCGCACGCAGGCCAAGGCTGATGCCGAGCGCGAGGCGCAGGCAGCGGCAGCCCCAGCAGCCGCACCGGCAGCGTCAGCAGCTGCTCCAGCTGCAGGCGATGACATGGTTGCCCAGTTGCAGAAGTTGGCAGACCTCAAGGCAGCCGGCGTTCTGTCAGAGGAAGAGTTTGCAGCAGCCAAGGCGAAGGTTCTCGCCGGGTCCTGATCCTCAATGCAGGTAGTGCTGCACTGGTCTGGCTTGCCGTTCTGGTCTAGACGGGTGGCGCCTTCGGATTTCTTGAAGGCGTCCCACTAATCTCCGGCAATGGCATCTTTGCGCAAGAACCTCGGTGTTTTCGGTGCAGTTGCAATTTCACTCGCCGTCATGGGCCCGAGCATGTCGGTGAGCCTGAACCCGCAGGCCATTGCAAGCCAAGTAGGAACAGCTGTTCCATCGGCATTCCTGCTTGCGGCCATACCGCTGGCACTGATCGCCGGCTCATTTGTTTTGTTGTCTCGTCGAGGTGGTTCGGCGGGTTCGGTATTTGGGCTGGTCGGCAAAGAGATCGGTCCACGTTCGGGGACCGCCGCGGGCCTGTGGCTGGTAGCCGCTTACGTTGCTGCCGCTGCCATCACTTCACTCTCGTTCGGTATTTTCACAACGACGCTGCTGCAGGAATATGGATGGGCCACTGCGCCGAGTTGGTTCCCGATCCTGCTTGCCTTTCTGATCCTTCCCGTTACAGCTTTTCTCGCGGGCCGCACGATGCGCACCCTCGGCCGAGTCCTCCTCATCTTGGAGGGAATCACCATGGTCGCGATCGTGAGCGTTTGCTGTGTAGCGCTGTACACGCTGCTCAACGGTGGAGGTCCGCAGGGTCAGACGGTCGAATGGTCGGCTTTTCGACTTGACGGGGTTACCGGCGGAGCAATAGCTCTAGCGCTCACCTTCGCACTGTTATCGAGTGCCGGATTTGAGGGGTCTGCCGCGGCTGGTGAAGAAATGCGCGATGCCAAACGAGACATTCCCAATGCGCTGATCTGGACCACTGTTGTGACCAGCATCTTTTTCATATTCGTATCGATGGTGGCCATCTGGGCGTTCGGCACATCATCAACAGAACTCAAGTCGTTCATCTCCAGTGGTTCTCTGCCCTCAGATATTGCGAACGCGTATGTGAGTGATGCGGTGGGTGACCTGGTCACGTTCGGTGTTGCGGTCTCATCGTTCGCCTGCATGATCGGTGCGCAGGTGGCTGGTGGGCGCATCCTGTTCGCCTTCGCAAGGAGCGGGGTCATCCCACGGCGATTGGCCACTCTTTCCACGCAAGGAACACCCGCCACGGCAAGCCTTGTTGTGTCAGTGTGCGCGCTGCTGTTCGTGGTCTTCGCGGCCATCGTCACCGCGGGCACTCCATTCTCCGCGTTTGAGATGACAAGTGATGTTGCTGGTGTTGTCTTCATTGGTGCGTACGCCTCAGCATGTGCTGCAGCAGTTCTCGTCCTCTGGCGCTCAGAGCGCGGACGAGCCTGGGCGATTCTTCCTCTGGTAGGCATCGTCGTTCTGCTCATCGTGCTACTACTCCAACTCTTCCCACTCCCGTCAGGATGGGAATTGGTTGCACCAGTTGTTGGCGTCGTCGTTCTAGTTGGGGGAGCACTAGTCGGGCGTGCCCGAGGCAACCGGGCGCATGCAACCTTTGGAAACGAGCGCCCCACGGGGGCTTCTTGATCATTCGATCGGCTTTGTAACCGAGATCAACCAGTAGTACGGATGAAAATCTCCTCATCGACCTTTGCCACACTGACACGGCGCCTACTATGAGGGCAGTCAGTGGGCGCCACGCTCACATCTCTATCAAGGAGTTTCGGATGAAGCGTTCGGCCCGAATGATCGCCACATTTGTTGCTGCCGCAAGCCTGCCGCTCGTCGTCATGCCGGCAGCATCCGCCGAAACGTACGCGTACATGAATCCAGCCGAACTAGAACAGGCAGTCTTGCGCGCTCAGCCCGGTGTAGCACTCGGGGCGTGGACTCAGAACTTCTATTTCACGAGCTCCCGTGATGAAGCGGCGTCAGCCCTTCGACCGCTGGTCTGCCCGACAATGACAAAAAAGAACATCACACTGCCTAAGGCCGATACGTATGGAGCAGTGGGATACGCGGTCTCCCAGGACGTCTCGCTGTCCATCACCATCTGGCAGTACAAGTCTGAAGCTGCTGCCCAGACAGCGATGACCCAGTTCATGGATATCTCCTGCCCAGACAGCCCGAAGATTCAGTGGGAAGACGGAAAGTATTACCAAATGAATTCCGGTGGCGGCGACTTCACATCGTCCGAGGTTAAGGGTGTGCCAGCTCTCCTGAAGGGTTATTCCGGCAAGGTCGACGGTCTGCCGATCAACGTGGCTTGGGCGGTTCGACCTGTCGGCAAGACCGTTGTCCGAGTCGAAGCCGAGATGTTTGGAGACGCTGCGACGTCATCAGCGAAGCAAAAGCAAGCGCCGCGACTGATTGGAAACTGGATCGATGCTGCCAGCAACGCGGTGCTGAAGTTTTCAAGCAACGATCCATCCGCTGCCTAGCGCCCGATCTTTCTCCTCACGTTTCTCTCGCGTCGAGTAAGCGCTCCCGAACAGCAGTGTGCACTGCAGTCGCTAGTTCGTGTGGTGCTAGCCCTACAGATTTGTCGTAGATGGTGATTTTTCTTGGTCGGCGTGAATTGCCCGCCACACAATTGCGGCCATGCGCCGGAGGTCATCTGACTCGCGAAGGAGTGCCTCCTCCGGAGCCTTTCTGCTGCGTTGTCTGCTCGCCTCAGCGGTAGCGCTGCCGGTTTCTCTTGTGTTGTCCGCACCGCAGGCGCGTGCCACGGCGACCTGCCCCACGGGGTTCTACGCCATAGATAGCCCCGTCACTGTCTGTGAACGGGTCCTTACTTCCACGGGCTACTGGATCGTACCTGCTGGCGTCACGTCCATCGATTACGTCCTCGTGGGAGCGGGCGGTGGTGGTGGCGGTTCCAGTCCGGGCTACGGCGGAACGATGAGGGGAGGTGGTGGTGGCGGCGGTGCGGTGAGTGTGAAGACCAATTACGCCGTGACCAGCGGATCCGATCTCTATGCCGTTATCGGGCGTGGCGGTACCGGGCCCAAGGGCTTTGTCTCTGGGTCAGATGGAGAGACCTCCTTCTTCCCCGGGTCAAGAGCGAACGGGGGAGGAGGTGGCGGCACCGGAGTCACGCCATCAGTAGGTGCAGGGGGTTACTCAGGCGGAGGCGACGGTGGCGCCACAGGATCCGCGGGAGCGGCGGGCACCACAGTGACATCTGGTCTCTTCAGCGTGAGTCCCGTGACCGTCGGGGGTGGCGGTGGAGGCGGTGCCAGCTCGTCTGACTGGTATGTACGGGGAGGGGCTGGTGGCGCGGGCGGCGGTGGCACCGGCGGGAGCGGGTGCAGCGACGGTGCAGCAGGAGGTCTTTACGGGGGCGGTGGTGGAGGCGGCGGCTCGTGCGCTTCCTACTCACAGTTTGGCGGAAAAGGTGGTGACGCCGCCGTGATCCTGCGGACGGCCGCGATAGTCCCTGCCACGTCTCCAGCTGCTCCATCGATTTCGACGCTCTCCGCGGGAAGTGGGCAGGTGAGCATCGCCTTCACCCCCGGCGCAACGGGTGGCAGCGTGATTACGAACTACCAGTACTCGACAAACGGCGGAAGCTCCTGGGTCACGCGGTCTCCGGTTTCGACCGCATCTCCACTCGTCATCTCAAGCTTGGTCAACGGAACGACATACAACGTGCAATTGCGTGCGGTGAACTCTGTTGGTTCTGGTACCGCCACCTCCTCGATCTCGGCAACGCCGTTAGCGCCTGGCCTCACACCCCTGTTCGACGCACCCGTGCGCACG
>CAIXFB010000151.1 GCA_903918595.1 uncultured Actinomycetes bacterium | reverse complement strand
TCCATCGCTTGCAGGTCATCGCGCATCCCGCGCCCAAGTGTTCGTTCCACAGCATCGAGATCTATCTGGGAAAGATCTGCCATCGCCTCAGCATCAGCTAGTTCAGACATCAGCGATTCCACGTCGCCCAGTTCGGCGAGTGCACGCGTTGCATCAGGGAGGCCAAGTGATGCATCCCCGGTCAGACCCTGGCCTGGCTGGCGCGAAAACTCGGGCCGGAGCGCCTGCAGGTGCGACTGCAACTGCGCCATCTCGTCCTGTAGGCCCATGTCTGAGAGCGCTTGTTGCATGGCTTCGGAGAGTTCAGCGCGCTGCTCAGGGCTCATCGACGCGAGCATTCGATCCATTGCAGCAGATTGCCGCGCTAGTTCATCAATGAATTCATCCAACGTGGCGGGTGCGTCAGGAAAGAAGTCCTTGTGCTTGTCAATGAATTCGCGGTAGTCCTCATCCGTAGCTGTGCCGGCCCGGTGGTCCTCCAGTAACGCGTTGAGATCACGCATCATTGCTGCCATCTCGGCCTGCACCTGCGGATCTGCCATGTTCTGCGCGGATTGGCTGAGCCCAGCAAACTGCTGATCGATCACGTCTCTTCGCAACCGCTCTTGCATTTGCCGAAATACCTCTGCCGCGTCTGGTGAGCGCCACGAGTATTGACTGAGTTCAGCTAGGGCGCGTGGCACATCGTCAGGTAGCGCGTCGAGCAACGCTTCGGCAAAACGTGCGTCATCGGATGGGTCGGGGAAAAGTGCGGCGCGTTCAAGGTCAACGGCAGTCTCCAGCATGGAGCGCAGATCACTGAGCAGTCCATCCATCCGGCCGGACTCTCGTAACTTCTTGCGCCGCTCGCGCAACTGCCGAGCCATTTCGGCTAGCCCACGGCGGTCTTGACTGCCCGAGCGCAGCACGTCACGGAGCGCATCTCGCACTGATTCACCAGCCAAGATCCGTTTGCCGATCTCGTCGACCCCAGCGCCTGCATCAACTCGTGGCGCGAGCGGATCAGGGCCACCGTGGAAGCGGCCATAAATTGATGGTCGGCCCCGATTCAACTTTTCGTCTCGCGATCCGTGGGCGCTGAAGACGCGTATGTGACACCGCTCCCGGTGTCGTCTTTGTCGATACGACGGGTCAGCCACAACCCCTCTGCAGCGAACTCCACGCACGCGGCCGCTAGCCCGGGGGTTTCGGCCATACCTGTTTCGGCAGCGCCCACCACAGCACCCAGACCTTCGATGGGGCCGATCGCGTTCAGAATCTCTCGACCGCTCATCACATCTGAGGTGGCCAGCGTGTTGCCTGCATCGAACCACTCAACGAGGTGTGTGAGGAATGGACGGGCCTGCTGGCCACTAAGCAGGGCTCGCCATGACTCAGCAGTTGCCTGACGGGCAAGCAGCACCAACGTTTCCTCCTCGAATCCTTCTTCGGTGACATCGAACTCCACCTTGCCGCGCAGTGCGGGCACCACATCAATGAGATCCCCGACGCGAGCAACAGGTTCGTCATCGCCTGCGATTGCAGCTCTCCGAAGCGCAGCACCCGAAAGCTCTTCAACGCATGCAATGGAAAATCGCGCGGAGACTCCACTGCGTTGATCGATTGCAGGAGAGGCGCGCACCGCTCTGGTGAACCGGGCAACGATGTCGAGCATGTGTTTAGGAATCACGGCGCGGATATCTGCCTCTTGTTCGAGCAAAGCGATTTCAAGTTCCAGATCGCGCGGGTAGTGCGTGCGGATCTCTGCTCCGAACCGATCCTTGAGCGGAGTGATGATGCGACCGCGGTTCGTGTAATCCTCTGGGTTAGCACTGGCAACGACCAACATGTCGAGGGGGAGG
>CAIXFB010000150.1 GCA_903918595.1 uncultured Actinomycetes bacterium | reverse complement strand
CTCTTGCACTCCTCCGCAAGATTGGTCGATGCTTCCCATCCCCAGAATGCAAAGACACCAAGAAGCATCGCCGAGACCAGCGATTGCAGCCCACGGTCAAGCGGGTTAATAAATGCGGTGGAAAAACTCGGAAGGCCATCGGAAACGACGAGCCAACCCGCGGCCGCGGCAAAGAGCAACAGAATGATTATCTGGGCGTAGCTGATGAACGTCTGAAATCGTGCTGACCAGTCGCTACCCACAATGGACAACACAATCATCGCGACGATCAATGCCGCAGCACACCCGATGACTAACGTTCGGTTTTCCGCGAGCCCAGTGAGCCCAAAGGTGCGGAAGCCGTATTCAATTGCAGTTTCCGCAAGTGAACCAAGGACGAGAATGCCGCATGCTGCGATGGCCCAACCAGCGATGAAACCTGGCTTAGCACCCAGTGCGCGACTTACCCAGGAGAACGTCGTTCCACAATCGGGATCACGTCTGTTGAGGTACATGAAGGCCAACGAGGTAAGCGCCATCGGGATAAACGAGACAATGAGCACTACTGGAGTGGAGTAACCAACCAGTAGGGCAATGGGAGCGAGTACTGCAGCCAGGGAATACGCGGGGCTTGTCGTGTTGATCCCAACAGCTACAGCCTGCGTCAAACTCAGGCCGCTCTCTCGGGTCATAGTGACCGGGTCCAGAGAACTCTCCGATTGTGAAGTTGGCGCGGGGCTAGTCTCGTCGCTCTGCACTTAGCTTTCTTTCTTCTTGTTGAGCACTGAGTGCTTCCTTGAGTAGCCGAAATAGACCACGAGCCCAACCAGCATCCATGCGATGAAGACGAGCCAGGTAACCACATCCAGCGATGACATGATGATGATAATGAAGATAATGCCCAGAATTGGCATCAATGGGAATAGCGGGGTCTTGAATCCGCGCGGCAAGTCTGGACGCCGCCTTCGAAGCACAATCACGCCGATGTTGACAACAAAGAACGCTCCGAGAGTGCCGATGCTGGTTGCTTCTGCGAGTTGACCGAGGGAGACGAGTGAAGCAGGAATGGCAATGAGTACGGCGACGATCATCGTGTTGGCCACGGGTGTTTGCGAACGCGCGCTGACGCGCGTGAAGACCTTCGGAAGGAGACCGTCTCGCCCCATGGCAAACAGAATTCGGGTTTGACCGTAAAGAGTTACCAGGACCACACTGAAGATTGAAATGATGGCTCCGAGAGCAATCAGATCACCAGCCCAAATTCCGCCTACTGCGTTGTTTGCGATGGTTGCAAGAATGGCCTCCGAGCTAGCGTTCGCATCGAGTTTCCAGTCTTGCGCTCCGAGTGCAGCGAGGGTGACCAGCAGGTACAAAACTGTCACGACGACGAGGCTTCCAATGATGGCAAAGGGAAGGTCACGTTTCGGATTCTTTGCCTCCTCACCAGCAGTTGAGGCGGCATCAAATCCAATGTAGGAAAAGAAGACCTGACCGGCAGCAGCGGTCACGCCGAGTAGTCCCAGCGGAAGGAATGGGGAGAGATTGTTACCGTCGTAGGCGGTAAAGGCCACGACGCTGAAGAAGATCAAGATTCCAATCTTGAGCAACACCATGATTGTGTTCAAGCGTGCGGACTCTGATGCCCCTCGAATGAGAAGTGCGGCGCACGCGAACACGACGATGAGCGAAGGTGCATTGATGATGCCGCCTTCAGCGGGGGGATTGGTGAATTCTTCAGGGATCATCACCCCAAATGAGCCCAAGAACGTGTTGAGGTACTCACTCCAGCCAACAGCGACCGCTGCAACGGACACCCCGTATTCCAGCATCAGCATCCAACCGACTACCCACGCAGTGAGCTCGCCAAGAGTCACATATGTGTAGGTGTACGAGGAGCCACTCGCGGGGATCGTGCTCGCAAGCTCGGCGTAGGAGAGTGCGGAGAACAGAGCGGCAATGGCGGCAAGGAGGAACGAAAGAAGAACAGCGGGGCCGGCTTTGGGAATCGCGACGCCAAGGATGACAAAAATCCCACTACCAATGATTGAGCCGACGCTGAAAAAGAGCAAAGCGGAGCGACCCATGGTGCGCTTGAGCTCGTTATGGCTTACTGCATCTTCGACGGACTTGAGTCGGAAAAGTGAGGATCTCAATTGAGCCTTCCGCTGTGATCGAGACTTCCGATTTCTCCGCGTACTCTAGCCTGATGAAGCATGAAGATCGGGCGAACCGTGATCCCCACAATGGGGGAGGCAAGGCTCACATTCTGGTCGGACTGAGTTCGGATGAGCGCGCTCTAGATCAGCTTGCGCTAGCGGGGTTGCTGGCCGAGACCTTTGAGGCCACGGTTACCTGTGTCTACGTTCAACCCCCTCGTGTTGATCGGACACGCCACGGGGGAGTAGATGCCGAATGGGTCGCTTACCTGCAGCAAGAGGCTGACGTTGTGATCTCAGGTGCCACCAGTTGGGTCAAGAACACCTGGCCCCGGGTGGACTTCCACACTCGGGTCATCGATGAGAGGTCTGTCAGTCGTGGTCTTCGGAAAATCAGTGCAGAACTTGGGTGCGACGCCATTGTCATAGGACCAGGTTCACACGGCGGTGCAGGCCACATAGGCCTTGGATCAGTGGCGCACAACCTTTTGCATACGAGTTTGGTTCCGGTTTTTCTGGCGCCAAAAGGATATGCAGCACGAACAACTGCTTCCATTGATCGTCTGGTAATTGGATTCAGAGATACCACCGAGTCTCATCGGATTGCCGAACGCGCACTTCTTTATGCGCAGCAGTTGAACGTCGATGCCGAGCTCCTGACTTTTGTGCTTCGCAGCACGAAGATTTCAGGTGCTCGAATTGGTAGAGACCCTGAAGCAATGATTATGGCTGCGGTTATGGAACGGGAACAAGAAGCACTTTCCGCTTTTGTCCAACAACATCCTGCGGTTTTTAGAGCAGATCGCGTGTCATCTGTGGTTATTCAAGGGAATGACGCGACCGATGCCATGAGCCAATATGACTGGGGCAACGGTGATCTTTTTGTGCTTGCATCCAGTGCAACAGAAACCTTGAATCGGGTATTCCTCGGAAGCAACACACATGCTCTATTACGTGCGTGCCCGATGCCAGCGGTTGTTGTTCCGCGGGGGTCTGATTAGTCGGAGTCAGCCGGAAGTGTGATGCGGTCACCGATTCGAGGGATGGCCCGGGCAACCACAGCGCCGATCACCGCTGCCGGAACGAGGGTCCAGGTGCCCATCAAGAAGCCGAGGACCACACCCAGCGCAATCGCCAGTGGCCATTTCATGGGCGCAGTTGCAATTACGGATGACACGACTCCAACGACGATGGCTGCAGGAACTGATGGCCCATCAGGGAGTACCAGCGCAATAAAGAGACCGGCAGCGGCGCCCACAAACATTGCAGGGAAGAAGGGGCCACCTCGGAATCCGGCACCGAGTGAAACCGCGTAGGCGATTGTCTTCAACAGAATGATTGCGACCACGGTG
>CAIXFB010000149.1 GCA_903918595.1 uncultured Actinomycetes bacterium | reverse complement strand
TGGCGGTGACGCCAGACCTTACGCTGGAATGCCCACTGTTCGGGTGAAGTGCCGCATAACCGGGGCGCGACGGGTCACCGTGCTTCAGCATCGGCCTCAGCCCCGGTGCGAACTTGACCAATGATGATTGCCCGCCGTCACCGCCCGTCACCGGCACCCAATATCCGTGAGCGGTGATCGACGCCATCGGCTTCGGTGTGGACTCAACACCATCCGGCCCGACCATCACCCCATAGTCAACGCCGTCAATCGTCGAATGGAACACCAGATTCACGACCCGGTTACCCTTACCTCGGGTCGCGACCAATCGGCCCCTGTACATCAGTACCCATCCATAACGTCCACCGAAATACCGAATGGGCGCATTTCGTTTGCCAGCATCCCAACCCCACCACCCTCTACGTCAATATCAGCATTCGGACCAAACACGATTCTGGAAATATCCTCAAGCCTCACACCGCCCATTATCTGAGCCTCCATGTACATGACGCCACGGTCCAAAGGCTTTGAACCATGCTTGGCAGCCACCTTGTGATCATTGCCAAAAACGGTCCTAGCCGATGCATCGGAAACCTGACGCGCAGTCACCTCTCCGTCAAGTGGCACCGGAGTCGCGTGAGTGTTCAGCGAATCACCCAGCGTCACCGTCGTCCTGCTCCGTGCTGAATCCTTCAGCACCAGCGTCACGTCACCATAATTGTGGACAGCCAGAGGATGCTCCTCACCCGGTCGCCCGATATAGCCGTAAACGGGCCTTTCCTCACCGGGTGCGCCCGGTCTGATCCCGTGGTGCGCTAATTCATCGACCGCCCGGACATCGTTATCCAGCACGCCGCCGGATTCACCTGTCTCAAACTGGTTCTTGACGCCGTCTCGCAAGATATCGTCAAGATAATCGGAAGGAACTGCAACCATCACATGGCCTTCCCTGCGCCATGCGTCAAAAACTTCCTTGACCTTAGCGGCATCCCCTTCGGACGTTTCCGCCCATTCCTCATCTTGCAGCCTCTGATCCATCGCTCTGCGAACGACCGCTCCTGCATAAATCGTTGCCGAACTTAATTGATCATGCGGGGCATCGTTCATGGAATACCCATTTTTTGAAGCCCATCCCCTCGCGGCATTCAAAAGAAAATCATCGGCTTCGGTTCGCTCACCTTCACTTAGTGGCTTTACGCGGCCCGCCGAGTAATCAAAAATCTTCCGCAGTTCCTCGGGGATTTCCTCAACCGCTCCAGAGCCTTGCCCGCCAGATCCGCGCCTGCCGTGATCCGCTTGATTATGCTCAGCGTGCTTCGTGACCGCGTCATCTCCCGCAACCCGAGCAACAGCGTTAAGCATCACGTCAAGAAAATCCGCGAACGGGCCATCCCGTTCCACGAGGGGTCGTTCGTCGCGTTTCATCAACTGGAACAGGCGATCGTCAACCTCACCCGCGAACAAGCGGCTGAGGATATCGACAACATCCGCGTCGGCCTTCTCAACCGAGCCGCCATCCCATTCCGGCCATTGCGTCGGCGGCAGTCCCCTAGCCGCCCGTGAAGCATCGACACGCGAACGGTTCGCCATGACGATTTGAGTGATTTCGGCTTTCGGCAGCGACTCCAATGGGGGGTTCAAACGCTTGTCCACCCACTCTTCAACCTTGTCAGCGGCCTTGGCGATGTAATCGAGAACTCCCGGCGGCGGTGGCATCGCCATCCCGTCCCGAGACAGTTGCTCATCAAGCCACCTTCCTTCGCGCATCATGTAATCGACTTCGCCGCTGGCCTCACTGCTGGCTATCTCGGCAGACGAACTGCCGCGCCTTCTCCCGTGATCGGCCTCGTTGTGCGTGGTGCCGTGCTTGAGGACAGGGACTAATCCGGGGGTGAAACCAATGGAGACACTGCCACGAACTTGCCCCACAACTCTTTCGCGTAAGCCCTGATCTCCTCGTCCGTAGCCGTGGAGAGATTCGGCAACACTGCGACCTGTAACTCTTGTTCCGCCATCACGCACTCCTTTTTTCAGTTTTCCGCTGCCACCGGTCTGGATCTCCTCGCCAGCGAACACATCCCAGATGCTGATCTGGTCTCGGAACTTCGGGCCACCTAGTTTTTCGGCCTGACCCTGTTCAGCGATCTGGTCCGACACGTCTAGGTAGACGTTCCCGTCCTTCTTATTATGCCACAACCCGAGGTAAGCACCTCCCGTTAGGTCCGAT
>CAIXFB010000148.1 GCA_903918595.1 uncultured Actinomycetes bacterium | reverse complement strand
GTCCGAGGGTTTCATTGCCGGGCAGCAACGGGTGCGCACCTGCTTGCCGACATTGGCAATGATGACCGCAAACGACAGCGCGAGAAGAAACTCGACCGGTACGTCCGCATGATCGGACAGGTCGATCTGGATCGCAGCGACAAGTGTGAACTCCCCGAGCGCTGTTGCAATCTCATAGATGGTGTAGATGGGATCAAGGAACGGACGCCAAAAGCATGCCGACACAGCGTATAGCCCCGCGAGAGCGACGATGACGCCCTGCAATCAGAATACGGCAAAACCAGCGACCTCGGCGTCACCTCGCGAGGTTGTGTGAAGGCTGCTGTGTTGCACACTCGTGACGGTCGGTTACCTGCTCTACGCTGCAGCTCCCAGCTCCGAGAGGATGGAGGCCGAATCCCAAGATTACGCCGATCGCAGCGTTGACGGACAGGGTCACCACGAGGCCCATCCAGCGAAACCTGCTCGACTTGTAGTCCTCGAACAGCGGATTCCATCGATGAAGCCAAGCTCCATTCAGGCTCGAGCGTGTGATGGCGATGGCCCGTTGCAGTCGCGAATGAGAGGCGACTAGCTCTTCGAGGTGGTCATCACCGGCGTGATGGGGATCAAGGCTCTCCCAACCGTCAGACTTGGACCAAGCAACTTTCTTGTGAGCCGACGACGGCCGCACGTATAGGAACAGGACGACGAACATGAGCAGAAGCAACGAGAACACGGCAGAAAGGACGACGATTCCAACAACCTGGCAGATCGAGCCTCCGGTCTGCGTTGTTATCATCTGTGCCGAAGATATGACAGCACCTGCATACGCAAACTGTCTCGAACCGACCACGAAGGAGGCGAGGTGAGGCGAGAACCACAAATACGCGGTGGCAACTCATGGTAGCGCACCTACCTTGCACTGCCATGAGGAGAACATAGAGCTCCAACCTCACGAAAGGTGCCCGCTTCTGAATGAACTTCCGCCAAGCCGAAGCAGTCGGCTGCAGCAGCAAAAGATGTGCAACGATGACCGCGGCTAAGAGTATGAACCCGAAAAACATGTTTCCGCTGAAAAGGTCGCCGATATCAGCTCGGGCCTGCGCGGTCAGGTCCACCGGGCTCAAGCCGCACAACGACAGCTGGTCAAAGAATGGGCTCCAATCTGTCAAGAACGCAGGAACAGGAATGCGGAGGTTGAAGCCATTTAGGGTCTGCATGATCGCAGAGTATGCCTGCCACTTCTCGTTGGCCTGGACCTGGCACATGTCGGAGGTGAGCCCCATAAACTGAACCGCTCCGACCATTGGCACCAGCCCCATACCGGAAGCGGCCATCGCGCTAGAGCTGGCAACGGATGACGCCGTGGCCCCGCTCACGCTTGCACCCACCGAGGACCCCAAGACTAGAATGACGGACCCACCAATAATACTCGCCGCGGCAATGCCTGCGGTGACGCTTGCTCGTGGCGGCTGCTTCAGGCACCTCGCGGCGCGCATGCCCGACGGGTGTTCGAACGGCACCTCAAAAACCTCGTCGCCGACCACCACTTGCGTGCAATCGTCGGTCATGCACGCCACCACTCGAAGGATGAAGCGGTCCTTGTGGAAGCACGGCGACAAGCCCGTCAACGCGCCCTGGGGCTCGGCCAGCTTCAGACAGCTGGTGCCGTC
>CAIXFB010000147.1 GCA_903918595.1 uncultured Actinomycetes bacterium | reverse complement strand
TTTGTGATTTGCTGTGGATACCGCGGCTACGTCATCAAGGAGTACTTCGCGAACTACTTCCTCCACATGTCTGATGTCACCTTGGACATGACAACGAATCAGATGGAAGTTCACCAGCGTCACGCAGAGCCCTGGCGAGTGACGCTAGTCGACACAGGGGAAATGACCGGCACCGGTGGTCGGCTCAAGCGTGTGGCGGATCACATTGAGGGGACGTTCTGCATGACCTACGGTGACGGGGTCAGCGATGTAGATCTCACCGCGCTCATTGCCTTTCACAAGCGTGAACAGACACTGGCAACTGTCACAGCGATACAACCAGCGGGCCGCTTCGGATCAATAGAGATATCCGGGGCTCGGGTGAGTTCCTTTCTTGAGAAGCCGATGGGCGATGGCCGCTGGATTAGCGGAGGCTATTTTGTGTGTGAATCAGAGGCCCTTGAACGAATAGACGGCGATGAGACTGTTTGGGAGCGCGGGCCCTTGGAGAGCCTTGCGGCTGACAATGAGTTGTCCGTCTGGAAGCACGAGGGATTCTGGTCCTCCATGGACACAATGCGGGACAAGGCCTACCTAGGGCAGTTGTGGGATGGCGGTAACGCCCCATGGAAAGTCTGGTGATGAGCCCGTTTTGGCAGGGTAAGAGCGTGTTGTTGACTGGGCATACCGGTTTCAAGGGGAGTTGGCTCAGCCTTTGGCTCACTGAACTCGGCGCAACGGTGCACGGATTGTCCTTGCCGCCGGACACCTCACCATCATTATTCGAGCAACTTCATTTGTCTACGGCGGTGGATCACGTCGTCGGTGATGTACGCAACGCGTCGTTGGTGGCCAGTCGCGTGCGCGACGTTCAACCTGACGTGGTCTTTCACCTCGCCGCGCAACCGCTGGTCAGGCGCTCATACGCCGAGCCAGCGCTGACTTGGGAGACGAACGTGATGGGCACCGTCCATGTCCTGGAAGCCCTGCGCTCCTTGGACAAGGTGTCAGCAGTTGTGATCGCGACCACTGACAAGGTTTACGAAAACCTCGAATCGTGGCATGCCTATCGCGAGACCGACCGGCTAGGCGGCAGCGATCCTTACAGCGCCAGCAAGTCGGCGACAGAATTGGCGGTGGCCAGTTGGCGCTCATCGTTCTTCGGCGAGGCCGTCGGAACGCGGGTTGCAACGGCTCGCGCCGGCAACGTGATCGGTGGCGGCGACTGGGCTGAGGACCGCATCATCCCGGACCTCATTCGAGCATTGGCTGCCGACCGACCAGTGCGCGTTCGCAACGCCGACTCGGTACGGCCGTGGCAGCATGTCCTCGAACCGCTTTCGGGTTACCTTCTCCTTGCTGAAAAACTGCACGGAGGCAATTCCTTTGAACTGCAGGACGCGTTCAATTTCGGTCCGAATTCGGATAGCTGCCGAACTGTTGGCGAGTTGGTCGTTGAGTGCCTGCGTTGTTGGCCCGGCACGTGGGAAGCGGCCTCGGTAGCCGGGGCTCCACATGAGGCAAGTCTCTTGACGCTGTCCATTGAGAAGGCGAATTCGCTCTTGGGTTGGTGGCCGCGCTGGTCATTCGCTGAAAGTGTAGAGCACACGGTTTCTTGGTATCGGGAGGCTAATTCAACCGCGCGAGACGTTTGCCTGCAGCAGATCGAACGATACGTCAGTCCGCAGTAGTAGGGGGCGTCGCCCGATCGAATTGGACAACATAATTAAGCCCACCAGGTCGATGGCGTCGTGATCTAAGCAGACTCAGCGGTCGACATCATTCTCAAGAACCTCTTGCCCACCGTCTCGACGCCGTTGTTCTGTGTCGCTTAGTTCCTCCTTCGCCTCAAGGATCTCAGGAGAGATGCCATTCAGCCACTTCATTGACGCAACATCTGCCGCACTCCCCAGGTAGACGTTCGTCCAGTTTGGAGAATCCCAGTTGCCCAATCCTCTGTAGGGCTGCCACTGCAGGTCGCGATGTGTGATCAACTTCAAGGCGCCCAATAACCTCGGCCGCATCGACTGTGGAACAGAACCCTTGAGCCACTCCTTTACAGAACGCTTCGCGACCTCCGAAGTGCGTCGACTCCAGATGGCGAGCGCCCTAGCGACCCACTTTGCAGTCTGCATCATCCCGTATCGGTCAATGGACTCTCGGATTGCCAAGAGTGCAGGCGGTGGGCGAAAGAACCACCATCGACTCGACTCGATGTATGCGCAAGCCAATTGGTGCGGCATCGCACTCGCAATCAATGGTGGCATGAACACGCTCGGGTCTGGCTGATCAACTGGACGAAGAAGATCCGGGTAGTAGTGGTTAACCAACTCACTCATAAGGAGTAGGTCGGTCGATACCTCGACCGAGACCCTGTGCGGAGCCCATGTTGGGTACAGGCTCTCCTTTCCGAGTTCTCGCGAGAACTCCTTCGCTCTACCCTTCTTGCGTCCGAGTAAGACCGATGCGGCATTCGAATGCTTAGACTGCCCCGTGACGGTGGCAGCCGAGTCAAGCCTCCAGCATTGGATGTCCGGACGACTGGCCAATTCAGCGAGCAAGAGGCTCCCACCCGTAACATCGGGCGACATCCCCCAACACCAACGACCACATCTTCGCTCGATTCCCCGCACCAGCTCGGTGGGAATGACTGTGAACATGTTGGAAGACCAACTCAAGTTGGAGCAGTTCGCGCGCAGTTCGTCGAGGGCTGTCACCTTGGACAATTCGCCGGTCATATTCTTGGGCAGCAACACACGGCCCTCGGGGAAGAATTCCCCTAGATCTTCGAGAACCACATACGATTGAAGGCACCTGACGACTGACGGACCATGAACGTCGATGATTCCCTTGGCCACATTAAGAAAGGTCGCTGCGACTCCATCGTCGTCCCCCAGCAACATGAAGTACGGGGTCTCAACTTTCTTCCACGCAAAGTTGAAATGGTCGGTCATCGGGTAGCGTGAACCTGTACGCACAACGCGAACATTCAGGTCCCGCCTTAGTCGATCGGTAACGGCCATTACGGAATCGATCGATGAAGGCTTTTCGTTGACCGAGATCAAGATCTCTACTCCGTCGGGCAATGCCGCGAACAGCGAACGGACAGTACGCTCAAGGATGGCCGGTCTGTCGTAAGCGAAGATGACAATCGTCAGCCAGTGATCGTCCTTCAACTAAATCGACCTCGCTCCTTTGAGCTTTTGCTCGAGTGAATTCGTCCGGAGGTTCTCATACTAGTTGCCCTGTATATGCCTTGACTGCGACACCATTCCACTGCGAACTCAGGCGAACCCACCTTCTGAGGCTGCGCATTCCTGCTTGGTGCACCTATGGACTCGGGTAGCGCCGAAGGTTTTGCGGTTGCGTCCGGCAGAGTGGTGTACGGATCCCGGTGAGCGTGTCGCGCTGACGTAGGCGACGGCCATCGGGTGATCTCTGACAACCGACTCGAAGAAGGACACCACGATGACCGTCAATCCAAGTATCGACCCTGCCCGCCTTATCGAGGAGCAGCTGTCCTAGGCGTCTCCTGACCTGCTGCGGGAGCTCCTCGCGCTGTTCATCAACACGCTCATGAGCGCGGAGGCTGAGGCGGTCTGCGGCGCTGCGTACGGGACGCAGAGCCCGGACCGGACCAACCGTCGCAACGGCTACCGGGGCCGGGGGTTCGACACCCGGGCCGGGACGCTGGACCTGTCGGTGCCGAAGCTTCGCGCCGGCGCGTACTTCCCCGAGTGGCTGCTGGAGCGCCGCAAGCGCGCGGACCGGGCCCTGACCAGCGTGATCGCGACGTGCTACCTGCTCGGGGTGTCCACCCGCCGGATGGACAGGCTCGTGCAGTCCCTGGGGATCACGGGCCTGAGCAGGTCGCAGGTCTCGGAGATGGCAAAGGACCTCGACGGCCACGTCGAGCGGCTCCGCACCCGCCGGCTGGCGGGTGCGGGTCCGTTCACGTTCGTCGCCGCGGACGCGCTCGTGCTGAAGGTCCGCGAGGACGGCCGCGTGGTCGGCGTCCACGCCCTCGTCGCCACCGGCGTCAACGTGGACGGGCATCGGGAGATCCTGGGCTGCAGGTGACCACGAGCGAGGACGGCGCCGGCTGGCTGGGTTTCTTCCGCGACCTGGTCACCCGCGGGCTGTCAGGCGTGCGGCTGGTGACCTCCGATGCGCACGCCGGCCTGGTCGCCGCTATCGGCGCGACCCTCGAGGGCGCAGCCTGGCAACGATCATCCGTCAACATATGCAGTGGCGGGATGTTCCCGCTGGTTCGCCTCCGCCACCGGAAGAGGACCTTGGCAGCGTGACCTTCGAGGTCCAGCGGCAGACCCGTCCCTCCCGGTGGTGGCAGGCCTGCCGTACGCATTACTCGGCGAACCTGATGTCGATCACGCCGAAGACCTCCTGGCCGTGGGTCAGGACGATGCTGCACTCGATCTACGACCAGCCCGATGCCCCATCCGTGCACGCCCATTTCGATCGCGTCATCGACGCACTCGGGACCAAGCTGCCCGACGTCGCTGGCCACCTCGAGACCGCCCGCGAGGACATCCTCGCGTTCGCCGCGTTCCCCAAGGAGATCTGGCGGCAGATCTGGTCGAACAACCCGAACGAGCGGCTCAACCGCGAGATCCGGCGCAGAACCGACGTCGTCGGGATCTTCCCCGACCGCGGCTCGATCATCCGCCTCGTCGGAGCAGTCATGGCCGAGCAGCACGGGCGTTTGGGCCGAAGGCCGCCGCTACCTCGGCCTCGACGTCCTCGCCACGACACAAGCCGCCACCATCATCGAAACCGAGGCCACCGAGGACATCACCCTGCAGGCGCTCAGCGCCTGAACCACGACGACGAAGGATGAGCCGTCGTACACCACCTCACAGGACTTGACCGGTTTTGCCTCAAGGTCCAACATCAAGTGCATCACTGAGGCTCTTCAGCTGCTATGTACTTTATCGGTTGAGGTGTCACTTGGCTTCAAACTTGGCCAACGAGTCTCGCAGGAACTCCCACGACGATCGGGTAGTCGGCCACGTCGCGAGATGCAACCGCGCCCGCACCCACGACGGCAGTCCCTTTCCCTCGAACGCTCGGCAGCCGGGGAGATTCAACTCGTCGTCGTAACACGACGTCGCAACACCTCGTGGTGTCGAAGGTGCTGGATGTTTCGTCGTCAGAAGGCAGCGGCTCGGCCGGTGCGGCCACGGTTGAGGTCGCCGATCCCGCGAGACGTGCAGCGGCTGTTCTAGATCGAGATTGCCAGGGGACTGCTTCCCGCTCTTGCAGCCCACGTCGTCGGTGCCTCGCAACCGTTCCGGCAGCGGTGGTTCGGAACACTAGCGGCGTGTGACCTTTTCGTCTGGAGCCCCCGTCAGGCGACTACTTGTCGTTCGCTGATCGTGGCGAGATCGCTATGTTGAAGGCGCAAGGCGATGAAGTTAGGCACATCGCCCGAACCATCGGCCGGGATCCATCGAGGACGTCTCGTGAGCCAGGCCGCAACGCCGCCACTCGTATCGGTGCATCTGACTACCGTGCGCCCGTCGCGCAATGGAAGTCCGAGTTGGCGGCCAGGCGGACGAATGCGGCGAAGCAGGTCGCCAAACTGAGGCTGTGCGCTTACGTTCGGGACAAGCTCAGCAGGCGCATCACGAGACCGAATGCACGGTGGTCCCCGGTCCACCACCACCGCGCGCCACAGAGAGAACAACAAGCCCCACCGCCAGGACCGGGTCTGGACGGCTGCGCGGAGCCCTGAGCAGATCGCGAACCGGATCCGGGTCGACTTCCCAGATCATCAGTCCATGAGGATCAGCCAGGAGGCGTTCTACCAGTCCCTACTCATCGAGGGCCCGATGGTCCGCCCCGCCGAGCACCGACACTCCCGCCGGCACCAGGACCAAATAGGAGATCGGCTGTCCGACAGACAGGAGGCTGTCATGTCGGCTGACGGACAGTCGAGGCTTGTCGAATTGCAGTCAAGAAGAAGTGGTGTTTGCTGGGCGGTCGCAACATTGCATGCCGAGTGGCCCCCAAGCACCTGACAGTAGACTCACAAGTGGATCCCATGGGAAATCTTGGGTGGGATCGAAATCACCTGTATGGAAGGGTTAACAGGACATGGTCGGCTACAACGTCAACCCGCGCGAAAACGTGACCGTAGATCTTGAACGCTACGCTGAAGTGGGCCTCGATCGGTGCGGCTCTCATGCGGAGCGTGCGTGACTGCCCCTTCGGGCCGGCCACGAGCAGGCGACAAAATTCTTAGCCACTCGATTCAATCTCAAGCATTGGTTGAAGCCCGATCCCAGGGTAAACGGATCGCGATGTGCCACGGTGTGTTCGATCTCCTCCATCCGGGGCACTTGCGTCACCTCGCCAAAGCAAAAGAGTTTGCGGATGTTCTGGTCGTATCGATAACTGCTGACCGTTTCGTCAATAAGGGTCCAGGCCGACCTGCCTTCAACGAGGCACTACGCGCCGAAGCTCTTGCATCTTTAGCATCCGTGGACTATGTAACCATCACGCACGATGCCACGGCCCTACCGGCTATTGCCATTGTTCGGCCCGATTACTATGTAAAGGGGGGCGACTATTCTGATGAGGCTGCCGACCCGACAGGCAATATCAGACGCGAGCGGGAGTTGGCAGAGTCGTTCGGCGGTCAACTCGTTCACACCAATGAGATTGTTTTCAGCTCATCTCAACTGATTAACCAGTACCT
>CAIXFB010000146.1 GCA_903918595.1 uncultured Actinomycetes bacterium | reverse complement strand
CGCCTCGGACGCACTCGCCATCGTGTTTGCCGTGTACATGCCCCCGCACGTGCCAGCAGTTGGGCAGACCGCCCGCTCGATGATGTCGAGATCCTCATCAGACATAAGTCCGCGGGCATTCGCCCCGACTGCCTCAAAGGACGTGACGATGTTGACTGTGTGCTCGGAACCATCGGTAAGCCGCACATGCCCAGGCAGCAGGGAACCGGCATAGAGCAACACGCTGGCAACGTCGATGCGAGCAGCAGCCATCAACATGGCCGGGATGGACTTGTCACAGCCCGCCAAAGTGACCATTCCATCGAGCCGCTCCGCCTGCATAACAGTCTCAACCGAATCGGCGATCACCTCGCGGCTCACGAGCGAGAAATGCATCCCTTCATGGCCCATCGAAATGACATCGGAGACCGTGATGGTGCCGAACTCCATCGGGAAGCCGCCACCGGCGGTGATGCCCTGCGCAACGCCAGTGGCAACATCTCGCAAAGACATATTGCACGGGGTGATTTGGTTCCAAGACGATGCGATCCCGATCTGGGCCTTGGTGAAGTCCGCATCCGTCATGCCCAGCGCCCGCAGCATTCCGCGGTTTGGGGAGCGATCTCGACCTTGGGTGACAAGCGCGCTGCGAGGGTTCATCGTCATCCCTCTACCCTAGGTGCGAGCCGCACACCATCGGAGGATGACCAACATGACTTTCACCACCATCATCAGTGTGCAGGAACTCAAAGCGATGATTGATGATCCTGAGGTGGTGATTTGTGATGTTCGTTTCTCACTCGACGACGAGCTGTGGGCGAAACGTGCTTATCTCGAAGGTCACATTCCAGGGGCCTTGCAGGCTGACCTTGCAGAACACCTGTCGGGTGAAATCATCGATGGGGTAACTGGCCGCCGGCCGTTCCCTGATGCACAGGAGTTTGCTGCCCAACTTGGCCGCTGGGGCATCAGCCCAGACACCCAAGTGGTTGTCTACGACAACGAGGGCGGACTCATGGCCGCTTCACGGTTATGGCTCATGCTTCGCTGGCTCGGCCACGATGCGGTGGCGGTTCTCGATGGTGGTTTCCCGGCATGGTTGGCCGCAGGAGAACCGATTGAAACTGATGTACGCATCCCGATTGCTGGCACATTTATCCCTAATGTTCGACCCGAAATGCTCGCCGACGTGACTGAAGTCGATGACGCCAGAGTCCTGGAGACCACCTGCGTTTTTGATTCCAGGGGTGCGGAGGGTTACCACGGGGGCGGCAAGTACTACGACCCCGTTCGCGGCCACATCGCAGGTGCCGGGCTCGCTGATCGCGCAGAAACTATGACCAGCGATGGCCATATTCGAAGTGTCGATGAACTGCGCACACACTATTCCCAACTCATCGGGGACCAGCAGCCATCCGACATCATTTTTTACTGCGGCTCCGGGGTTACCGCTGCACAGAACGTTTTGGCTATGACCCACGCCGGTCTTACCGGTTCCCGCATGTATGTCGGCTCGTGGAGTGAGTGGATCACCGACCCCCGCAGGCCGGTGGAACTGTGAGCCGCCCATACCGATTCGCCATGATCGGCACAGGTTTCTTTGCCCAGAATCATCTCCATGCATGGGCTCAGATGCCCGAGGTAGAACTCGTCGCGACCTGCGACATAGATCTGGACAAAGCGACCGCGGCCGCGGATCAATTCGGTGGACGGGCCTACACAGATGCTCGCGAACTGTTTGAGCATGAAGAACTCGATTTCGTAGATATCGCAACCACCCCACCAACCCATCGGATGATGGTCGAGCTTGCCGCGGAGTTTGG
>CAIXFB010000145.1 GCA_903918595.1 uncultured Actinomycetes bacterium | reverse complement strand
TCTGAGTTTTTTCGTGTGGCACTTCCGACTGTCAAATTCGTGTGGGATCCTGAGGCCAGAAGGCGCTACTCGGAGGATGCGATGACACGAATTAGTGACGAGCAGGTTCGTGCTCTTCGTTCTTTGGATATAAACGATCGTGTTCTCGTCTCTGGTGTTGCCGGGTCAGGCAAGACGCGCCTTGCTCAGTGGTGGGCTCACCAATCTGCGCGTTCTGGTCGAAGCACACTGCTTACGTGTTACAACGATCCACTTGGCAGATATCTTGTTTCGGCGAGTGTCCCTTATCCCGCGCTCACAGTTGGTCCGTTCCTGAGAGTTGTGAGCCAATTTCCAGGTATTCCACAACTTGAGGAACCAGAGGATCCGGAAGAGAGAGACGACTTTTGGAATTCACAGATGATTGATCATCTTCTTGCTCATGCAGGGGAATCAGAAATGAAATTTGAGACGATTGTTATTGATGAACGCCAGGACTTCAATGATGAGTGGATGGAAATCATTGAGAAATTGCTGGTTGATGAGAATTCGAAGATTCTCTGCGTTGCAGATCAGAATCAAGATCTTTATGATCGAGGTTTCTTTATGCCTGAAGGTGGTTCTCCGTGGGCCCTTGCAGAATTGCGGATTAATTGCAGGAATACAAGAGAGATCGCCTCGTTCGTTCAGCGCTTTGGTGGAGGAATGTCAGCCAGTGCAAGTCTCGAAGGTGACCCCGTTAAGTTCATCATTGCCAACGATGAAGATGAATTGATTAATGCAGTGTTGTCCGAGGTTCGCATAGCTCAACTTGCGCTTGATTCGAACTTTTCTGAAGTTGTGGTGATCACTGGAACATCTGCTGAGCGCGACCTGTTCTACAACCTAGATACACCGCAGTTTAAGTTTTCTAAATGGGAGAACCGTGCCGAGGGTTTAGTTGCCTGTGAGACGGTGAAGCGCGCGAAAGGTATAGAGGCAAGTCACGTAATTTTTGCAACACTTAATCAGGAAATCAGAGAAAACGAAGTTTATGTGGGCGCAAGCAGGGCACGGAACAATCTTGTCTTTATCGGACCAAACGAATTAGTGGATGAACTTTGTTCAAACCAATCAATCTACGAATCGAAATCAACCACAACTGGTGCGTGATCACTAACTTCCCATGCGTCGGGGAAGTCATCAATTCCTCCGCCAACTGCAGATACTTCGTCAGCAAGTGCATCTGTTGCAAATATGAAGTCAAGTTCTTGGCGGGCAGCATTTGGGCTATTTCCGTTCTTATGAGTCCAAATGCGAGAGCCACCGACTGAGCCTTTGAGCTTGGGCAAATCAATCACGTGGCCCATCAGATCTACTAGTCCTAGGTTTTCTTCTGCAATTGGGACCAGATGTTCCGGCCATAGATTGAAGTCACCGGCCAGAATGACACGCTCATTTCCGCTGTCTAGTAAGTCAATACATTCGTTCGTAATTCCAATTAGCGCGCGCCAGCCGTTGTTTTCTTCGGGCATGAATCCATATGCGCCAACAATCGTTGCCCAAGTATCTCCGTTAATCACGATGTCTGCGGTGTGAAGTGTTGCTGGATGTGGCTTTACGTAGTCATTTTTTCGTTTTGGATTTCGCTTGAACTTCGCCTCTTTCAATTCGATGTCTCGTGCAGCCACGATCGTCCCCCAAGTGCGTCGCGGACCGATCCCACCAGGAGTCCAGATAGCAGTCCAGCCTTCAGGAAGCCCATCTTTGGGCACCCTTGCTTCAGTCAGCACAATCACGTCTGGGTCAATTTCTGACTCCATCCATTCCCAGAGCTCTGGCAACGGCTTCTTCGGCGCTACTGCCTGTTTCATATTCCAGGTTGCTACTCGAATCATCTTGTTTGAATTCCTTCGACGCTCCTGTCTTTGCTTCCCACAATGGTTGCGCGGTCTAGGTGCGTGTTCATCCATTCACATGAAGTCTCCGGTAAGTACAAGCATTTATGGCAGCAAGCAGCCTGCTTGAGGGCCGCGTCAACAACACGACCGATGCAAACGGGATCCTGTGAACACCAGATGGCGTCCTGAAGTGCACCCTTCACCAGTTCTTCCAGCTTCGGACCGTCACCAAAATCAACGAGACCACCCAATGTGCCCATGATGTCGCTCTCGGCTGTGTAGACGAGAAAAGCTTGACGTCCATCTGGCAGGTCATAAATTCGATCGCAGATGCTCGGAAGTGAATATCCGCATTCGTAAGAAAGTCGAGTCATGATTAGGTGCGCAAGACTGTGTGCCAACACGCCAGGGTATGAGAGTGCAGTTGGTTCCGATGCATCTGCGATAGGTGTAGGGAATCCACACGTTTCGAGCCATGTCGAGATGTGATTTGGATTAAGCACAAAGAGAATTCCCTCGCCGTGGGCACGGTATGCGGGCAACCAGGAGCCCAAACCTGGATGATGTCCCCAGATTCTCTTGTAACCATCGTCGGGGCTTGTTTGTGCTGGTTGCCACCTGGAAAATCCATCCTGAACACGTGTCTCGGTAAGCCTCGTAACAGCGACCACATGTGAAAATAGTCCGCTAACACCAAAGAGACTCGAGTCAAGTCCGCGTACGTCTGAATCGTGAAATTCAAGAAATTGTGAGTGAGGAGTGATGAAAGCTGGATCCGCTTTTGTCAACACATTCAATTCGTGGGCTCTTGCTTCAAGATAGTCCCAGGCTGGGGCAATGAAATCATCTGAAGTAATCAACGCGATGTGATCTAGATGAAGTCTCACAAGATCTGGGTTTACTGAGAAACCAGCTCCGGTCAATCTGCTCTCTA
>CAIXFB010000144.1 GCA_903918595.1 uncultured Actinomycetes bacterium | reverse complement strand
TTGAACGCCGAGTCCGCCGAAGCAGCCCTCGAATTTGGTTCAGCCACGATCATCAACATCAAACCCGGCAGGGTTGGTGGTTATCTCGAGGCCAAAGCAATTCACGACGTGTGCATGGAGCGATCAGCACCGGTCTGGTGCGGGGGAATGCTGGAAACCGGAATTGGTCGCGCGGCAAACCTCGCCCTCGCAGCAATGCCCGGGTTCACTCTGCCGGGTGATACCAGTGCGTCTAGCAGGTATTACGCGGTCGATGTCACCGAGCCCTTCGTGCTCGATGATGGTCGGTTGTCAGTTCCCACGGGACCGGGCATCGGCGTTGATCCAATCCCTGCAGAACTGGAGCGCATGCGGATTTCCGTCGAGGAGATTTCACTCTCAGGGTTGTGATTGCGAGCTAACTTTCACCGCGCCGGTGATCCGCGAAATCGCAAAAGTGCGCACCTGTTCGCAGCCGTGGTCGAAAGCGGTGAGTGATCCACCGCCCATACGCATCGGGTCGACGATCTGGGCAGATGTTCCACCGCTCGCCTCGACGTAGCCAATCCGGACCGAGTGGTGGGTCATCAGAGCTGCACGAACTTCCGCAATAACGGCGGAGGTGGTCATATTGGGCACAGGTTCAGAAAGGGGCTGTTCTTCAGCTGACTCCAAAGCCGTGGAGGGCACCTGCTTACCCGCTTGCAGTGCGGTGATCACTGCATCGATGAGTGCGCTGCTTTCCCTGCGCACAGTGCTTGATCTGCGAGTGGGTGGGGAGGGCGCGCGAAACTTACGCATTGCAACTGGTTTTTCTCGAACCGTTCGCTCCGCATCGGTGACGAGATACTCCAGGGGCTGCGGCACCGGAGTTCGCGAAATTCCGGTCAAGAACTCCATGATCGAAGCTGCTGTCCAGCCGTGTGCGAGGGCGCGATGCAGTGAAGCGGCCGTGATCCGGTACACCGAGCCATGCCCACGCGATTCAAGATCAGCCATTTCTCGTAGCGGCGCCGCAAGGGTTTCTGCGAGGGGACCGGGTGCGATCACTGTGAGGTCAGCCTGGATCAGCACATCCTGCACGTCTTCAGGCAGCACTTCTGCGAGTGCTTTCTGCGCGGGAGATACCCGAGCTCGGCCCTGCGGTTCCAGGATCAATCGCCCGAAGGAAGAAATCCCACCAAGTGCGATGACTCCCAAAAGACCCGCCTCAGCGAACATTGTGTGGATCACTGCAGCGCGGGTTTTGCTTGCCCTTCGCGGCTTGACGTAATCCAGCACCGCAACAACTGAGTCTGGGTTGGTGGTGACTCCTGGCGCTAGCCCGCACATGGCGTCAAGTACCTGCTGGCGAATAACTGGAATGGCCGTTGAGTCAGTGTCGACGGCCAGAAGTTGCCGCCCCTGCTCTGCTGCATCGGCAGATAGCCGCACGAGTGATAGCCACGCACGGACGAGGTGTTCCCACTGACTTTGCGTGGAATGCTCGAACCACGAGTCGTAGGAATCAGTTGGCACCCAGAGTGGGCCCTCAGTTTCGAGGACCGTGATGAGCCCCGCCGCGTGAGTCACCTCGATCACCAACGCTGCCTCTGATTGAGCAAGGTGCAGATTGCGC
The DNA here is from genome assembly GCA_903918595.1 of uncultured Actinomycetes bacterium. Taxonomy (GTDB): domain Bacteria; phylum Actinomycetota; class Actinomycetes; order S36-B12; family S36-B12; genus CAIXFB01. The sequence goes on along the minus strand of CAIXFB010000144.1, from coordinate 369 downwards.
GCCGTCTCAGCGAAATCTCGCACGCTCAAGCCACCACTTCGCAACACGGCAGGTGGCTGGTAGCTCCACAATTCGATCAGTTCATGCACATGTCGAACAAAGGAACTAGCAGCTCCCGCTGCCTGCTCATCAATGATGCGTGCTTCTCGTTCTTCTGTTACGAGTGCAGGAATCGGCCATGGTGGAGCGGGAATATCGCGCACATGATCCCGCACGGCAGTGATCACACGAATCGAACTTGCATCACCCCACAGGAACGCAGCGTCCCTGAGTACGTCAAGTGCACCAGGAAGGCAGTTCAGCAGTTCTGCGTCGTTCGGATCAATCCGAGTGGCAATGGCACTGGTGAGTTCGGCCTCGCTGAGAGAG
>CAIXFB010000143.1 GCA_903918595.1 uncultured Actinomycetes bacterium | reverse complement strand
GAGTCACGGATGCGCAAGAGGGCCACGCCGGGCGTGAGAGAGTGGGGGCATGGCCGCCAGCGAATCACCCTCAAGCAAGCCGACTTCAAGCAAGCCGACTTCAAGCACGGCAACGCCGGATGCAGTCGACCCCAACGATCCCCGGGAGAAGTTCCGGTTGGCGCTCGAGGCAAAAAAGGCGAAGTCTGGCCCCAGTGGTCAATCGGCGTCGTCTGGTGCGGCATCGTCCAAAGACCATTCCTCCCGCTCAGGCGGGAAGAGAGAATTTCGACGCAAGAGCGGTGGTTAGGCCAGCGCCGTAGTGGTTTCTGGCGCTGAGATCTGATGCGCTGAAACATGGCCTGCGATCAGGTTTGCGAATCGGACTGGATCATGGGTGTGTGGCTCGTGGCCAGCACCCTGGAAGATTTCTAACTGACTGCCAGGAAGAAGCGCATGCGCATTTTCACCGTGCGAGTGCGGGATCATCGGATCTTTGTCACCCCACACGATCAGCACCTGCTCGCCTTGCACAAAAGCAAGTTTGTCGAGAGCTGAAACCCGTTGGCCTTTGGTGCTAATCACGCTGCGCACAGTGGAGAGAAAAGCTGCGCGGTTTTCGTCGTCGGAAAGTCTGCGGACGGTGTCAATGGCACCGCCGTTGAGTGCATGAGGGCGATAACCGAATCTCGAGAGGCGTTCGCCCGCCCAGTCCAAACCGGCCAAAGTTCGCTTGTTGAGTGCGAGTCGCAGGGCCAGATCGGCGCCAGGCAGGGCCGCAGCTCGCAGGCCGGGAAAGACTTCTTCGCCCAATCCACCGCTGGAGATCAGCGCCAAACTCAGCGGCCGGTCGGGGAATTGGTAGGTGAATTGCATGGAGATGCCACCGCCGAGTGAATGCCCGACCAGGTGAACTTTCTCATGACCGAGATAGTCGAGTAGGTCTCGCAAGGTGCTGGCGAGCGAGCCGAGGCTGTAATCGCCGGGGGCCTTAGAGGAATTTCCGTGACCGGGCAGGTCAACCGCGATAACCGGGATGCCCTGCTGGCTCAGCCGATCGGGGATGTCGCCCCAGGTGTCTTGGCTGGAGCCGATTCCGTGCACGAGGAGAACGGGGGCGCCCTCACCTGGCAGCGTGCGGGTCCACACATCCCGTCCGTGTAGGTGGATCAGTTGCTCTGTGCTCATGGTCACCGCCTTCTACTCCTCGGTAACTTACGATACCGTAACTTACGCAGAATCCGAAACAGATGTGATCGGCGACCGGGGCTTCATCGAGCCTCTATCGGCGGTGAATGTGGTCGCGTTGCAGTCGGGAGCCGCCGTTTCAGGCTCCGCAAACCGCTGATTGCTCTAGCGAATGGGAGTGATGGAGCGGGTGACCGGGATCGAACCGGCATGGCCAGCTTGGAAGGCTGGGGCTCTACCATTGAGCTACACCCGCGTGCTGTTTGTGGCAGCTGGCTCAGTCTAATGTTCCGGCTTCAGAACGCTGCGCAGCCTGCCTGCACCCCTGCAAGGTAAACGGCATACAGGCTTCCCTCTAGACTTCCGGGGGCCAACGCGGGGCGTAGCGTAGTGGCTAGCGCGCCTGCTTTGGGAGCAGGAGACCGGGAGTTCGAATCTCCCCGCCCCGACCATTCGGCACCGGACCCGGTACCGAAGTTTCATCGATGGAAATGGACCTGTTGTGAAGACCGATGTCGAGACCCTGAGCCCGACCCGCGTACGCCTGACTGTTGAAGTTCCTTTCGCTGAACTCGAAGACAGCATGGAAGCGGCGTACCAGCGCATCGCGAAGTCAGTGAACATCCCGGGCTTTCGCAAGGGCAAGGTTCCAGCCCGAATCATCGAACAGCGCTTTGGTCGTGGGGCAGTTCTCGAAGAGGCCGTCAATGAAGCCATTCCCAAGGCGTACGACGAGGCAGTTCGCGAATCCAAGATCGTGCCCGTTGGTCGCCCAGAGGTCGACGTAACTGAAGTGGCTGATGGAGACAAAGTCTCTTTCACGGCCGAGGTTGATGTTCGCCCCGAGTTCGAGCTCCCCGCCTTCGATTCGCTCACCGTTGAGGTCGACCCCGCTATTGCATCCGAGGCTGATGTCATGGAGCAGGTCGACAGTCTGCGTGGCCGTTTTGCCTCACTCAAGGACGTCGAGCGCGCAAGCGTCGATGGCGACGTATTGCTTGTCGACATTGCGGGTGTCACTCCAGAAGGCGATGAGGTCGATGACCTCACCGCATCTGCGATGTCCTATGAGCTCGGCACAGATGGCATGCTCCCCGGATTTGACGACGCTGTTCGCGGTGCATCAAAGGGCGATGTCCGCACGTTCTCCTTCACTCCGCAAAACGGTGACTGGGCAGGCATCGACATGACCGTCAACGCCACCGTTG
>CAIXFB010000142.1 GCA_903918595.1 uncultured Actinomycetes bacterium | reverse complement strand
TGAGTGCAAAAGCCAATTTCTGCACAAGTGCTAAAGCCTCGAAGTGATTGAGATTCATCTTCCAGTTACCCGCCATGATGGGCGTACGCGTCATGCGAATGGTCCTTCCAAAACGGTCAGCCCGGGAAGCGCTTTGCCTTCTAGGAATTCAATGCTGGCGCCGCCACCGGTACTGATATGGGAAAACGTTGATTCGTCAATTCCTAGAACTCTGACGGCTGCGGCAGAATCACCGCCTCCAATCACTGTGAAACCTGCGCACCCAGAAACTGCTTCAGCCACACTCCTCGTGCCGGCTGAAAATGCCTCCATTTCAAAAACACCCACGGGTCCGTTCCACACGACGGTGCCCGCTCCCGAAATGGCCTCGGCGAAGAGCTCTCGCGTGCGAGGACCAATATCGAGGCCCATCCAATCGGCTGGGATCGCGTCGAATGCCACAATTTTAGTCTGCGCGTCTGCAGCGAACTCGTTGGCCACGACAAAGTCCACCGGGAGAACCAAATCAACGCCGGCATTCGCGGCTTGATCGATGAAGCCCCGAACGGTATCGATTTGATCGACCTCCAGTAAGGAGGTACCAACGCCGTAACCCTGCGCCGCAAGAAAGGTGTACGCCATTCCGCCACCAATGACGAGGCGGTCAACCTTGGCGATCAGATTGCCAATGACGCCGAGTTTGTCACTGACTTTCGAACCGCCGAGGATAACGACAAAAGGACGGGCGGGGTCAGCCAGAATCTTGGTGAAGACCCCAGCCTCACGCTCAACGAGTCGTCCGGCGACGCTGGGCAAAACCCGGGCAATATCGGTCACGCTTGCCTGTTCCCGATGAACAACGCCAAAGCCATCTGAGACGAACGCGTCTGCGAGTTCGCCCAACTCAGCGGCGAGTTCACCGCGCTCGGATGAATCCTTGGATGTTTCGCGCGGGTCAAAGCGAAGGTTCTCCAACATGAGAATCGCCCCGGGCTCCAGTGTGTGCAGGGCTTGTTCAACTTCAGGGCCAGTCACTCCAGGAGCCAACACCACAGACACACCGAGTAATTCCGCAAGTCTCGTCGCAACGGGAGCAAGGCTGAGCTCTTCATTCACAACGCCCTTGGGTCTGCCCAGGTGCGCTGCTACAACGACGCGCGCTCCCCCGTCAGTGAGTTCTTTCAAGGTCGGTAGCGCAGCTTGAATCCGGCCATCGTCGGCAATTACTCGTGAGCCGCCGACGTTCTTGATTGGCACGTTGAAGTCAACGCGGACCAATACGGTTTTTCCAGTTACCTCGAGATCCTCGAGAGTTCGCATGTGGTTGTACCGAACGATCTAGAGCTTTGCGCCAACGAGATTCACCAGATCAACCAGTCGGTTGCTGTAACCCCATTCGTTGTCGTACCAGCCGAGCACCTTGACCATATTCCCATTCACATTGGTGAGCGAGGAGTCGAAAATGCACGATGCCGGATCGGTCACGATGTCAGTGGAGACGATGGGATCTTCTGTGTACACCAGAATTCCCTTCATCGGACCGTCTGCTGCTGCCTTCACTACCGCGTTGATCTCTTCTTTCGTGGCGGCAGTTCGTAATTCGACCACGAGGTCTGTAGCGGAGCCCGTTGGCACAGGAACGCGCATTGCGTACCCATCGAGCTTTCCCTTGAGGTGTGGCAGCACAAGACCGATTGCCTTGGCGGCGCCAGTGCTTGTGGGAATCATGTTCAACGCAGCGGCACGCGCTCGCCGCAGGTCGCTATGTGGAAAATCGAGAATGCTTTGATCGTTGGTGTACGCATGGATGGTCGTCATCAATCCACGCTCAATGCCAAAGGCATCATCAATCGCCTTAGCCATCGGAGCCAAGCAATTGGTGGTGCAGGAAGCGTTCGAAATGATGTTGTCAGTGGCGGGGTTGTAATCCTTGTCATTCACGCCCATCACGATCGTGATGTCCTCACCCTTTGCCGGAGCGGAAATGATGACCTTCTTTGCACCTGCTGCAATGTGCTTGCCCGCATCCTGAGCGTCTGTGAAGAAGCCCGTTGACTCCACGACGATCTCAGCCCCGACCTTTGCCCAAGGCAGATTCGCGGGATCACGCTCAGCAAAGACTGGAATAGACCTTCCGTTGACGATAATGGCACCTTCGGCGGCCTCAACTGGAATCCCGATTCGACCGAGGATTGAGTCATATTTCAGCAAATGAGCCAGGGTCTTGGTGTCAGTGAGGTCGTTGATTCCGACAATTTCAACGTCTGCGCCACTCACAAGGAGGGCGCGAAAGAAATTGCGACCGATTCGTCCGAAACCATTAATGCCGACCTTGGTGGCCACGAGATTCTCCTCAGACTGGGTCGACAACGAGCCGACGACAACGCTTACATGTGAGGTCAATCATAGTCAGATACGCCTTCGATCGAGCGCACAGGTTCTCAGGTGAGGTCGTGCTCGGGCCCCAATGCAGCCTCTGTGTCCGGAATGCCCAGATCGCTAGCCTTCTTATCTGCAAGTGCCAACAACCGCCGGATCCGGCCTGCAATCGCATCCTTGGTCATTGGGGGGTTTGCTAGCGCACCAAGCTCTTCAAGGCTGGCTTGCTGGTGTTCAACGCGCAACCGACCGGCTTCAACGAGGTGGTCTGGCACTTCATCCCCAAGGATCTCAAGGGCCCTGACAACTCGAGTACTAGCGGCAACCGCTGCCCGAGCGGAACGACGTAAATTCGCATCATCAAAGTTGGCCAGTCGGTTTGCCGTGGCGCGAACCTCTCGTCGCATACGCCTCTCCTCCCACGCCAACACCGACTCATGGGCGCCGAGCCGGGTCAGCATCGCGCCAATCGCATCACCGTCGCGGATGACGACACGATCCACTCCTCGCACCTCACGAGCTTTCGCCGAGATGCCTAATCGACGAGCCGCACCAACGAGCGCGAGGGCGGCCTCTGGGCCTGGACAGGTGACTTCGAGGGCTGATGATCGACCTGGTTCGGTGAGAGAACCGTGGGCCAAAAAAGCTCCACGCCATGCAGATTCACAGTCGGCGACCGAGCCGGAAACAATTGCCGGGGGCAATCCACGAACAGGACGGCCGCTGCCATCGACAATTCCGGTTTGTCTGGCCAAGGCTTCGCCGCCATCGACAACCCGAACAAGGTATCGAGTGCCCTTGCGAATCCCACTGCCTTGGACCATGGCGATGTCACTGTCGTGCCCATAGATATCGAAAATATCCTTGCGCAAACGCCGTGCCGTAGCGCCGGCATCCAGATCTGCCTCGATCACGATCTTTCCAGCGATAATGTGCAATCCGCTCGCAAAACGCAGGATCGTCGAGACCTCAGCTTTCCGACAGGAAACCTGGGTCACCTCGACCCGGCTGAGCTCATCCTTGACTGCTGCTGTCATTGCCACTGCGTGCTCCAGACTCTGTTCACCGGAGCACCGTATCGAATGCCACCGAGAGGCGGCGAGGATCATGCACCGAGGGGTCTTTTGTTGAGGCAAGCGGAAGGAGCGCTAACTCCGCTCCTATGTGTTCACATTCAGCTATGAGGGCAGCAATATCGGGAACGTGTGCGGGGTCAGCCAGCACCACATCAATCCGCAAATCAGGCGTGGAATCGCGCAGCACCCGAACATATTCCTCAGGCTGAAATCCGGTGGTTTCCCCCACCTGTGGCAAGAGATTCACCACGAGAATCCGCTGGGCCGGTGTTTCTATCAAGGCTTGGCGTTGGGCAGGAATCAGCAGGTGCGGCATGACCGAGGTGAACCAAGAACCTGGTCCGAGCACAACCGCATCTGCATTTCCGATGGCCACAATTGCCTCAGCGCAAGCAGGGGCGTCAGTCGGTTCGACCCACACGTCGAGAACTCGACCCTGAGTTGTCGCGACTTCCACTTGGCCACGCACTTGCACGACTTCATCGGGAAACTTCGGGTTATGTCCATGGATACGCGCAACAATGTCGAGTGGGGTTTCGCTGAGCGGTAACACCCGACCTTGAGCTTCCAAGAGCGCTCCAACCCAATCAAGCCCTTCAACCGCATCATGGGTGCTTTGCCACAGAGCAGTGATCAACAGGTTGCCCAGCGCATGACCACCTAGATCGCCACCTTCTGGAAATCGATGCTGCACCACCTTTTCCCAGGTTCGGCCCCAGGAATCGTCTCCACACAATGCCGCAAGGGCCATGCGTAAGTCGCCCGGAGGCAACACCTTGAACTCTGACCGGAGTCGCCCGCTCGAACCACCGTCGTCAGCTACACCCACTATGGCCGTGAGTCGATTGGTGACGCGGCGGAGCGCTCGCAAACTCGCAGAAAGTCCGTGACCGCCACCGAGAGCAACGATCGCTGGATCTGACGACAGTCCGGCTATCGGCATGTGTCGTCTCACTCGCGTCCCAGATCACGATGAAGAGCGACTGCATCAACAGAATTTGCGCGAAGTCGGGCGCACAGGGCCTCGACCATTGCCACACTCCGATGCTTGCCACCCGTGCATCCGATGGCAATCGTGACAAAGCGCTTTCCTTCACGCAGGTATCCCTCGCGAACTACCTCTACGAGGGCTTCATAGTGGTCGAGAAAATCCGACGCCCCTGGTCTTTCCAACACATCCCGAGAAACCGGATCATCTTGACCATTGAGCGGACGTAGTGCTTCATCCCAGTACGGATTCGGGAGAAAACGAACGTCAGCGACCATATCCGCATCAATCGGAAGCCCATACTTGAAGCCAAAAGACATCACGACCACCCGAAGGGATTCCGTCACTGGAGATTCAAACAGTGTCTCGATTTTGCGACGGAGTTCGTGCACGTTCAGGTTCGTTGTATCGATGACCACATCTGCCTCATTGCGAATGGGTCCAAGAATTTCACGTTCACGAGCAAGCCCATCGACAATGCGCTCACCACGCTGCAAAGGGTGCGGTCGCCTTGAACTCTCGAACCGCCGCACCAAGGAATCATCTGAGGCTTCTAGATACACAATTCTGAGCAGTTCCCCTGCGGCGGTGAGAGCCTCGATCGACTTGCTCACTGTTGTGAAGAACGAACCTCCTCGCGCATCAAGGACAACCGCAACCTTGTACACATCGGTACTTCGATGGGCTAAATCGATTGCCCCCCGCAACAATGAAGGTGGCATGTTGTCAATGACAAACCACCCCAAATCCTCGAGCGCACGGGCAGCGGTGGATCTTCCGGCTCCCGACATTCCCGTGAGAAGCACTAGATCGAGCGCATGCGTGCCTGATTCGGTTGATGAGGCCTCAGTCACCAGTGGCCTCCTCCGGTGGGTTTCCTTGGCGCACTGTGGTCACGAGAGCATTCTTCACCACTTGGGCCATCTTGGGACCGATTCCCGGGGCTGTTGTGAGTTCCTCAATGCTTGCATCTCTGATTTTTGCGACACTACCAAAATGCTTGATCAAGCTCTTTGCCTTCGAGGGACCCAATCCGGGTATCGAATCAAGGGCACTGACCTTGCTTGCCTTGGTCCGTCGTTTTCGATGGAAGCTGATCGCAACCCGATGCGCCTCATCCCGGATTCGTTGCAGCAAGTACAGGCCTTCGCTGGCGCGCGGAAGAATCACCGGATCTGTCTCTCCCGGCACCCAAACCTCTTCCAGACGCTTGGCAAGCCCCACTACAGGTAGATCGGATCTGCCGATCTCCAGCAACGCCTGCTGAGCAGCCTGCACTTGTGGTGCACCACCGTCAACGACGAGTAGCGCTATGTCGTACGAAAATCGCAGCGGCACACCCAGTTCTGCATCGACGTTCACCGCAGGTGAGGAAATCTCTTGTCTTTCTAGGTCTGGCAATGGTGAGTATCTCCTCATCACAACTTCCCGCATTGAGGCAAGATCGTCAGGTGTGGGAGTCCGGATCACCATGGTTCGATATTCGCTCTTGCGGGGCAGGCCATCTTCGAAGACCACTACCGATGCCACCGTGTTAGAGCCCTGCAGGGTGCTGATGTCAATGCATTCGATTCGCAAGGGTGCATCCGAGAGATCCAAGAAGTCTCGTAATTCCTCGAGTGCAATTCCTCGCGTCGATAGATCAGCCGATCGGTGAGCATGGTGGCGATGAAGTGCCGCGTCGGCATTGATTCGAGCTCTGTCGAGGAGAAGTGCCTTCTCCCCGCGTTGTGGCACTCGGATGTCGACCCTCGAACCACGAAGTTCGCTGAGCCATTCAGTGACCTGATCAAGATCTGCAGGGACGTCTGTGACAAGCACTTCACGGGGTGGTCTACCAACAGAGCCTGGCACCGTCTCGGCGTACAGCTTCTGAAGCACCCTGAAGACATAACCGTCAAGTTCGAGGTCTTCTGATTTCTCGACGACGATGCTGCGCTCGCCCACGATCCGGCCTGCTCGTACATGAAACACTTCTACGACCATGTCCAGATCAGCATCGGCGATAGCCACAAGATCAGCGTCCATGCCATCGCTGAGGACTACGGCATTTCGCTCTGCAACAGACTCAAGGGCACCTAGACGATCCCGGAGCCGGGCCGCCTCTTCATATTGCTGAGCAGAGGACGCCGTCTCCATGCGCTTCTTCAGATCTTTGATGAACGAATCAATATCTCCCGCCATAAACGAACAAAGATCGTTCACGACATCTCGATAATCATCCTCGGAAATGCGGTCAACGCATGGGGCACTGCACCTATCGATATACCCCAGCAGGCAGGCGCGGTTTGTCTGTTGAGCCCTACGAAAAACACCATCTCGGCACGTTCGCACGCCGAACACTTTGGTGACCTGCTCCAGCGTTGCCCTGATCGCCCAGGCCTGAGCGAACGGACCGAAATACCTGGTTCCAGGCTTTTTAGCTTCACGAACAACACCCACTCGGGGAAACTTTTCCCCTGTCGTGACAGCCAAATAGGGATAGGACTTGTCATCCCTGAACCGAACATTGAAGCGTGGATCAAATTCCTTGATCCAGGAGTATTCGAGAGCGAGCGCTTCGGTATCGGAACCGACAATTACCCAGTCAACTGACGAAGCGGTCGTGACCATTCGCTGGGTTCGAGGATGCAATGTGGCGAAGTCGGCAAAATACGACGACAACCGTTGCCGGAGATTGCCAGCCTTGCCCACATAGATGACCCGGTTCAACGGGTCGCGAAATCTGTACACGCCTGGCTGGGTCGGAATTGATCCAGCGGC
>CAIXFB010000141.1 GCA_903918595.1 uncultured Actinomycetes bacterium | reverse complement strand
TCTCTGCGAGCAAACCCCACTAGCGCAAACCCGGGAGGTAGCAACCCTCTGTTCGCCAAGTCATAGATTGCGGGCATCACCTTCTTGCGCGACAGATCTCCGGTTACCCCGAAAAGAACCAATGCTGAGGGCCCAGCCACGCGCGGAAGCCTTTGGTCGCGTGGGTCCCGCAAGGGGTTGGTCGGACTGGAGTTGGCACCTTCACTCGCTCTTCCATCCGCTGTCATCATGATTGCGTTATAGCCGTCTCGACATTTGCTAGCAAGTTCTCCCAAGCCTCGATGAAAGAGGCGACTCCCTCTTCCTCGAGAACTTCGCATACTTGACTGATCTGGACCCCACAATCAGCGAGAGCGGTAAAGACTTCACTGGCCTCCAGAAAATGTCCGCTCAACGTGTCGCCGCGGAATTGGCCATGGTCATTGACCGCTTCGAGAGTTGCTTCAGGCATCGTGTTGACGCACCCTGAACCAGCGATATCCAGCACGTATCGAGTGTCCGAGTACTCGGGATTCTTCACACCGGTCGACGCCCACAAAGGTCTTTGCACGTTTGCACCGTGAACGCTCAGCGCCTCCCATTCGCGTGAAGAAACGAAATCCTCATATGCATGCCACGCGAGCCGCACATTGGCTATGGCAGCCCGGCCGCGCAGCTCAAGGGCCTCGGGAGTGGCGATTGATTCCAGTTGTCGATCAGTTTCAGTATCAACACGGCTCACGAAGAACGAGGCAACCGAATGGATTTTGGTGAGATCAACCCCAGCAATGATCGCTCGTTCAAGTCCCAGTGCATAAGCAGCCATGACTTCTTTGTATCTCTCAACAGAGAAGATCAAGGTGACGTTCACGCTGATGCCCTGTGCAGTCACATCAGTGATGGCGGCTAGTCCCTCTCGAGTGGCCGGAATCTTGATGAGCACATTAGGCCGGTCGACTTCACGCCACAGTGCCTGCGCCTGTTCACTTGTCGCAGAAGCATTTCGAGCCAATCGGGGATCGACCTCAATGGAGACTCGACCGTCCACTCCATTGCTGGACATCCACACCTCGCGAAGCACATCGCATGCAGCACGGACGTCTGAAGTTGTGAGTTCCCGGACCACGGCTTCCGCACTCGCCCCAGCAAGTGCCAACCTGGAAATATCAGCCGCGTAGTCAATCGATCCAGCCCTGATTGCCTTGTCAAAGATTGCTGGATTAGTAGTTACCCCTCGTACATAACGAGTTTTCACCAGTTCAGCCAGGTTGCCAGACGTTAATCGGGACCTATTGAGATCATCGAGCCACACACTGAGGCCAAGCTCAGTCAGGTCACGCAATGAGGCGGTACTCATGACGCATTCCCTTCATGAGCGCGAGCGACACTGGATGTAGCTGCATCAACGATTGCTTTGACCGTGATGCCAAATTCGTTAAAGAGGGTTTCTGCATCGGCGCTGGCGCCGAAGTGATCGATACCGATAACTGCTCCGTCCGTACCGACGTACTTGTACCAACCGAGTGTCGCTCCTGCTTCGACAGCCACACGAGCAGTCACCGCGCGAGGAAGAATTTGCTCGTGATAGTTCTGATCCTGCTCGTCGAACCACTCCAAACATGGCATGGATACAACGCGAGATTGGACCCCGAGGGCCAGAAGCTCCTTGTGAGCCTGCACAGCGAGAGCAACTTCTGAACCTGTGGCGAGCAGCAACACCTGTGGGTCTTCGCAATGGGCAACAACGTAGGCACCGCGTCGGACCCCGGCACGCACCTGACTCACTTCGGTGTCAAGTACTGGCAGGTTCTGTCGCGAAAGGATCAGTCCTATTGGACGCCGTTGCTCAACGGTGGCCAACCAAGCCGCTGCGGTTTCGTTGGCATCGGCTGGGCGCACCACGCTCAAACCTGGAATCAGCCGGAGTGACCACAGGTGTTCGATCGGCTGATGGGTGGGGCCGTCCTCGCCAAGTCCGATGGAGTCGTGGGTCCAGACGTAGGTAACGGGCACCTGCATGAGTGCGGCAAGTCGAACAGCGCCACGCATGTAATCACTAAAGACAAGGAATGTTCCGCCAAACACTCTCGTCAGTCCATCAAGAGCTATGCCGTTCATGATCGCGCCCATTGCGTGCTCGCGAATCCCGAAGTGAATGATGCGGCCATACGGTGAGGATGTCGGGGTGGTCTCGGGCAGGAAACTCAAACCACCCTCGATGGTCGTGTTATTGGACTCAGCAAGATCTGCTGATCCACCCCACAGCTCCGGCATCTGCTTTGCCAGAGCAACAATCGCTTCCCCTGACGCTTTTCGAGTGGCGATGCTCGTTCCCGGCGCATAGGTGGGAAGTGAATCGGAGATCGCCGGGGGCAACTGCTCATTGGTGAGGCGATTGAGTAGTGCGGCTCGAGCCGGTTCGCGGTGTTCCCAGTGCGCAAAGGAATCGTCCCATTTGGAGCGTGAAGACTCAGTGCGTTGTGCGAGACGTTGACGCACCTCCTCCAATACCGATTCGTCGAATGCGAAGTTAATGGCAGGGTCTAACCCCAACTCAACTTTGGTGGCTGCTACCTCATCGGCGCCTAGAGCCGAACCGTGCGACTTGGCAGTTCCACGCAACGTCGGGGCTGGCCATGCGATGGTGGTCCGAAGCTGGATAAACGTTGGGGCTTTTGTTGATGTTCGAGCAGTTTCCAGGGCAGAAAAGAGTGCAATCTCGTCGATGCTCCCGTCAGAACGCATCTCCACGGACAGCGCATTCCAGCCATAGGCGGCATATCGCTGCAATACATCTTCTCGGAAGGCCACTGCCGTGTCACCCTCGATTGAGATGTGATTGTCATCCCAAATGACGCACAGATTCCCGAGCTCCTGTAGTCCAGCTAGTGATGAAGCCTCAGAGGTGATGCCTTCCTCGAGGTCACCGTCGGAGGCAATGACCCAGATTCGATGGTCGAAAGGGCTCGTGCCGGGTGCCGCGTCGGGATCAAAGAGCCCGCGTTCGTAACGCGCTGACATAGCCATTCCCACCGCAGTAGACAGCCCCTGACCCAGTGGTCCGGTCGTGGTTTCAACACCGCGAGTGTGACCGAATTCAGGGTGACCCGGAGTCGCACTTCCCCATGTCCGAAACGACTGGAGATCAGCCATCGTGAGGCCGTATCCACAAAGAAAGAGCTGGCTATACAGCGTCAAACTTGAATGCCCGGCAGATAAAACAAAACGATCCCGACCCAGCCACTGTGGGTCTGCCGGATCATGACGCATCGTTTTCTGGAATAACAGGTAAGCCGCAGGAGCCAGGCTCATGGCGGTTCCAGGATGCCCGTTGCCGACCTTTTGAACGGCATCCATGGCGAGTGCGCGCACGTAGGCGACAGCCTGGTCGTCGATGTTGTCCCAAGCGAGGGCTGTTGAGCCTGATTTCGTCATGTACTGACCCTAGCCATGGGGGGAATCCACAAGATGAGAGACACTAGGTAGTCTGGAAAGGTTCATTAGAATTTTGGTCTGCGAAGGGGCTCATGGTGTCGGCAATCCCGATAGATGCGCCCAACAGCAACTTTCGGTCACATATTCGGGCCCATGTTGGTCTCACGAAGCCCCGAATTATTGAACTCCTACTGGTGACAGCCGTTCCGACCATGTTTCTTGCCGCCCGGGGGCTGCCGACCGCGGGGATAGCCGCTGCGGTCCTGATCGGCGGGGCGCTATCGGCTGGATCAGCCAATACGTTTAACAGTGTCTATGACCGTGACATAGATGCCCTGATGAAGCGAACCGGGCATCGTCCCGCTGTTCAGGGAACGGTGAGCGTCCGCGCAGGCATTGTCCAAGGCGTGATCCTGGGTGCAGCCAGCGTTGTAGTGCTGGCTGTACTGGCGAATGCACTTGCTGCCCTTTTGAGCCTTCTGGCAATTGGAATGTACGTTGTGGGTTACACGATCTGGCTCAAGCGCCGAACCCCTCAAAACATCGTGTGGGGTGGCGCGGCCGGTTGCATGCCCGTACTCATCGCGTGGGCTGCTGTCACTGGTTCGCTCACCTGGACGCCGGTCGTACTGTTTTTGATTGTTTTCTTTTGGACACCTCCGCATTACTGGCCGCTCGCAATCAAGTACCGCGAGGATTACGCGGCTGCTGGTGTTCCGATGCTTCCAGTGGTAGCACCAATGTCAACGGTGGTACGCCATGTAGTGATCTACTCGTGGGTAATGGTGTTCGCGTCTCTTGTGCTGATTCCAATCGCATCAATGGGATGGCTGTACTCGATTGGCGCAGTTGTATGCGGCGCTTTCTTCCTGTATCTCGCGTACTCACTCAGACGCGTTCAAGATGCGGGACCGGAAGATATTGAGCGCGCAGCCATGCGCTTGTTCCATGGGTCCATCACTTACTTGGCCGTGATCTTCCTGCTGGTCGGTGTTGACCCATTCTTGAGTTAGTTGCCGACTTTTTCGCGCATCGCAGGTAGTACAAAAAGTGCAGCGGTCCACACCAAGACTGCGCCCAACACATGGATTGATACAAGCACCTCCGGAAGTCCGGTGAAGTACTGCAGGTATCCAACAAAACCTTGCATGAGAACAATGATGAGCAGAACGGTGACTCTGCGGTTCAGCGTCTTTGGTGATGTGGTCACGCGCACGGCAATGGCGAAACCGATCAGTAGACCAAGCATCAATAGCACCGTGTCAGCGTGGAGCCAGGCCACCGTTCGAGGGTCAAAACTGAATCGGGCTTCGACATCTGCATCTCCACTATGCGGTCCGCTGCCCGTCACGATGACGCCCAACAACACCACCAGCGAGGTAACTGCAATCAGTAGCCAACCAAGCAGGCGAACGGGTGAGGGCACGAGCCAGATCGTGGGGGAGTCCACGGGTTCACCGGATCGGGCAACTAAGAACACGCATGCAGCTATCAATGCCATCGACACTAAGAAGTGGGCTGAAACGGTGATGGGATTGAGTTGGGTCAACACCGTGATTCCGCCCAGCACGGCTTGAATTACCGTTCCAGCGAGTGGAATCATCGCGAGAACCGTCAGGCTTCGGCGGCGAGGTAAGCCATCCCTTGAGCGCCGGCGAGCATCGACAATTGCCGCAACCACCGCCGCTATCGCTAGGGCCGCGAGCGCGAACGTGAGCAGTCGGTTACCGAATTCAATGTACTTATGCCATTCGCCCTCTACTTGACGGGAGGTTGGCGTGTACGAACCCTCCACACACTGAGGCCAGGTGGGGCATCCCAGACCAGAACCCGTTATGCGGACAATCGCACCGGTCACAACAATGGCCGCCTGAGCAACAAGGTTTGCCTTGTAAATGCGACGAATGAGGGGTGGGGAAATCCTGGGATCAATCGAAGTCACAGTACGAGACTACGCGCTAAATCCATCGGAAGGATTTTGAGGCCACGATGGTGCCGACGATGGCCCAGATGAGGACCGTTACCGACGCGGAGATATCAATTGCTTCGTTCACCAAAACAGAAGTGAGAGCCATTGTCAGTGCCCCGGGCAGGAGGTATTGGGCGATACTGGCCCAGATATCTGGGAGCTGGTCGAGGGGAATAAGTACCCCGCCAAACAAAATGGCAACGACGAAGATTGCATTCGCCAGCGCCAATACTCCTTCAGCGCGCAGGGTCGATGCCAATGTCAGTGCCCACGATGCGCCAGCAACCGCTCCACCAATAAGGATGATCAGCGTCAGTGGAAGCATGAGAGCCATCGAAGTGATGGAGCCAAAAGAAGTCGCAAGTGCGGCGATAAAGACTGCGCCGCACGAAAGCATGACCGTGAACAATGTGGCAATGACTTTTGCCAAGACAACATCTGACTTACCCAGTGGGGTCGTGCTCATGTAGAGCAGCGCACCCGAGCGTCGCTCGAACGCCGTAGAAATTGCTACCGAGGTGAAGGCAGAGGCGAGGACCGAAACGGTGAGGACTGTGGCGAGGGCAGTCACTGGTGAGTCAGCAAGTGTTGGTAAAAAGTTGGTAGTGGTTGCAGCCAAGAAAATTGCCACGGGAATGACCACCACGAGAAGTAGCTGTTCGCCATTTCTCACATTGAGACTGAGTTCCCACATGGCTTGACGCCACCACAGGTGATTCCCTGATTTCACAGTTCCGCACCCCTTATCGCGATCATGACGAGGTCCTCAAGACCTCCTCGATCACTTTGCACGTTGTGCTGAGAAACCCCGTGTTGAGCTGCCCAAGCCGCTGCCGTGGACGCGATTGCAGGTGAATCTGCACCCAAAATTCGATAGAGCCCGGGTGCGACTTCGAACACTCCGAGACCAGTCGGCAGCGCCATGGCCAGCGTTTGGGTATCGAGGTGCGCTGGACCCAGAATCGTGATGGCACCAACTGGATTCAGGATGTGAGCGAGCGGGCAATCCAGCACCTTGCTGCCATTCCGAAGAACAATCACCGAATCTGCGAGTCGTTCCACTTCACTGGGATCGTGACTGGACAACACGATGGTCATGCCGTTGGCCCGGTGATATTCGAGAAGGGACCAGATCTCACGCTTTCCGACAGGATCTACTCCAGCTGTTGGCTCATCTAAGAAAGCCAAGCTGGGTCTGCCGATGAGGGCCGCCGCACAGGCAAGACGCTTTTGCTCTCCTCCTGAGAGCCTTTTGATCGGTGTCTTAGTGGCCGGGTCGATCCCCAGCTGCTCGAGAGTGCCATCCACATCGGCGGGATTGCTGTAGAGCCGTGCGATGTGTTGCAAAAAAGCACGCGGCTTTGCCGTGGGGTAGAGGCCTCCTGATTGCAGGGCAACCCCCACGCTCGATTGGAGCGCCGCCCGGTCATGGTCTGGGTCAAGTCCAAGGGTGCGAATACTGCCGGCAGTTGGCGCGATCAGTCCGACCGCGAGCTGAATTGTGGTGGTCTTGCCAGCACCATTCGCGCCCATGATGGCTGCAATGTGGCCTTCTGGTACCCGCCAATCCAATCGATCCAGGGCAGTTTTGGCCCCGAATTTCATCGAAACTTGGTGGGCATCTATGGCGAACACTCGTGAGAGTCTACGCGGAGGAGACCCCCCAATGGTTGCGCGATCGATCAATTAGGCAACAATGGTGTTATGAAATTCCCGGGTGAGGCAGCTGAGCGCATTGCTCGCCTTTTGCTGTCCGGAGGGCCGGCTACAGCAAGTGAATTGGCTGAACTGTTGGGAATGAGCGCGACGGCGGTGCGTAGGCCATTGCTGGCCCTTTGTGATGCTGGCCTCGTCGCACAATCGGACCAGCCCCCATACGGGCCATCGCGCGCGGTTCGACGCGGCCGGCCCAGTCAGATTTTCTCGCTCACAGATGCGGGCAGGTCGGCGTGCGACCAGGGTTACGACGGCCTCGCACTGGAAGCCCTGCGCTACATGCGCGATCACGGCGACTCGAAAGCTGTGGAGGAATTCGCAAAGGCCCGGGCAAGGCGACTTCTGGGTGTACAAGACAGAGATAGCTCAACGGCAGGTCAGACAAATCCCGAAGACTTAGCGGCTCTACTCACCACCGCTGGTTTTGCCGCGACTGTTGAGCCAAACGAGGCGGGAAGTCATCAACTGTGTCAGCACAACTGTCCGGTAGTTGAAGCAGCGAAGGAATTTCCTGAACTTTGTGAAGCCGAAACCGAAGTGCTGTCTG
>CAIXFB010000140.1 GCA_903918595.1 uncultured Actinomycetes bacterium | reverse complement strand
GAGATGGCGTTCTCACTCGCCACTGCAATCTCTGTTCTAGATGCTGTTCGCGATAGCGGTCAGATCCCCGCGGAATCACTGCCAGCCGTAGTGGGCCGGATCTCCTTCTTTGTGAACTCAAGTGTTCGCTTTGTTGAAGAGGTGTGCAAGATGCGCGCCTTCACTGCAATGTGGGCCGAGATCACTCGCACCCGTTACGGAGTAACCGATCCTGATGCACAACGTTTCCGTTATGGCGTGCAAGTCAATTCACTTGGCCTGACTGAAGCGCAGCCGGAAAACAACGTGCAGCGCATTGTCTTGGAAATGCTCGGCGTGACACTGTCCAAGAACGCCCGCGCCCGGGCGATCCAACTGCCTGCCTGGAATGAAGCACTTGGACTGCCGCGCCCGTGGGACCAACAGTGGTCGCTGCGCATGCAGCAGGTACTGGCCTATGAAACGGACCTACTTGAGTATGGCGATATTTTCGATGGCTCAGTCATTATCGAAAACAAGACCGACGAGCTGATCGCTGAAGTAACCGCAGAACTTGAGCGCATCGAAGCGATGGGCGGAGCAATGGCCGCCATTGAATCCGGCTATATGAAGGCGCAACTCGTGACATCGCACGCTGAGCGCCGAGCCCGGATCGAATCGGGTGCGGAATACATTGTCGGCGTCAATCACCTGACGGAAACTGAGCCCAGCCCGCTCACAGAAAACCTTGATCGCGCGATCATGCGCGTTGACCCAGCAGTTGAGACCGAAGCGATTGCATCAGTCACCGCATGGCGCGCTGCACGCGATGAGCAGGCCGCCGCAACAGCACTCGAGCACCTGCGCGCAACCGCTCTCGATGGCACCAACCTCATGCCACCATCAATCGAATGCGCGCGGGCGGGAGTCACCACGGGTGAATGGGCCCAAGTACTGCGCGACTGCTTTGGGGAGTACCGCGCCCCCACCGGAGTAGGTGCACTCACCCCCACCACAACGCGTGAAGGCATGGATCAAGCCCGTGAACTAGTAGCCCAGACCGCTGCAGAACTTAGCCGCCCGCTGCGCCTGCTCGTTGCAAAGCCCGGGCTCGATGGTCACTCAAACGGTGCCGAGCAGGTTGCCATGGCTGCTCGCGATGCTGGATTTGAAGTGATCTATCAGGGCATCCGGCTCACGCCCGAGCAGATCGTTCGGGCTGCAGTGGATGAAGACGTGGACTGTGTGGGCATATCGATCCTGTCAGGATCGCACGCAGAACTCGTGCCGCGCATTGTGGATGGGCTCAAAGCTGCTGGTGCCGGCGACATCCCGGTGATCGTTGGAGGCATCATCCCCGAGTCTGATGCCCGGTGGTTGAGCGAGCACGGCATCGCAGCCGTCTTCACTCCCAAAGACTTCGATCTCACGTCGATCATGCTCGAGATTACAAACATCATTAGAAAGCGTGCATCATCAGAAACCGTGCACGTCACACCGAGAAGGAGCAGTAGTTCATGAACGATCGCAACCGACCTAGGCGTTCCAATCTGGCGGTCCCAGGTAGCAGCGTCAAAATGCTCGAGAAGGCAAAGGGCCTAGCCGCCGATCAGGTGTTCATGGATCTCGAAGACGCAGTTGCGCCGATGGCCAAAGCCGATGCGCGCAAAAATATCGTCGCGGCCCTGAATGAAGGAGGCTACGAGAACAAGATCCGAGCCGTGCGGGTGAACGACTGGACCACCGAGTGGACCTTCACCGATGTGCTCGAGATCGTGGGAGGCGCAGGTGCAAACCTTGATTGCATCATGCTGCCAAAGGTGCAGACCGCCGAGCAGATCGTGGCCCTTGACCTACTGCTTACCCAACTGGAGAAGTCGAACGGGTTTGAAGTTGGCCGCATTGGCATCGAAGCCCAGATCGAAAATGCGATGGGTCTGATCAACGTGGATGCAATCGCTGCAGCCAGCCCGCGCGTCGAATCGATCATCTTCGGACCAGCAGATTTCATGGCCAGCATCAATATGAAGTCACTCGTTGTTGGTGAACAGCCGCCGGGCTATGACACCGGTGATGCCTACCACTACATCCTGATGCGCATTTTGATGGCGGCCCGCGCGTTCGATAAGCACGCGATCGATGGTCCCTACCTTGCGATTAAAGATCTCGAGGGTTACCGGCGCGTGGCCGGCAGGTCCGCTGCCCTTGGCTTTGACGGCAAATGGGTTTTGCATCCCGATCAGATCGCTGCTGCCAATGAGATTTTCAGCCCACGCCAAGAGGATTACGACGAAGCAGAAATGATTCTCGACGCTTACGACTACGCCACCTCGTCTGCAGGTGGGGCAAAAGGTGCCGTGATGCTGGGCGATTCGATGATCGATGAGGCTTCCCGAAAAATGGCACTCGTGGTCGCCGCTAAAGGCCGAGCTGCCGGCATGAACCGCACCACCACATTCACTCCCCCAACGCCAACAACTCCAAAGGCAGGTGCCTGATGGCCATCCACAAAGCAGAACTCGGTCGCTTCTTCGAAGATTTCGTGGTCGGCGATGTGTATCAGCATCCCTTCGGCCGCACGATCAGCGAAGCTGACTCCACCTGGTTCACCCAGTTGACCTGCAACACCAACCAGAACCACTTCAATGCCGACCTCGCTAAATCCAATCCGATCAGCGGTGGGCGCATCATCGTCAACTCGGGATTGACCGTGGCACTTGTTCTCGGACTCTCTGTCATCGACATGAGTCAGAACGCGGTGGCGAACCTGGGCTGGACCGACATCAAGTTGACCCATCCGGTCTATATCGGCGACACCATTTACGCCGAATCGATCTGCACCGAGATGCGCGAAAGCTCATCACGGCCCAACATGGGTTTGATCACCATGTTCACGCGTGGGCTCAACCAAGACGGCGATCAAATCGTCTCGTGGGTGCGCACCGTCATGTTGCCCAAGCGAGAAACCGGCATTGGACAGAACTACTTTCCCGAGGCAAAGAACGGACCGATCAGCGCACTCGAGGAGAAGGCATGACAACGCTCGCTCAGACCGACGGACTCACCGATGTTCAGCAGGAGATCCTTGCTGCGGTTCACCAATTCGTCGACAACGAAATTTTGCCCGTTGCCACCGAACTTGAACATCGAGATGAATACCCGCAGGCCATCGTCGACGGTCTCAAAGAACTTGGTGTTTTTGGGTTGATGATCCCTGAAGAGTACGGCGGCCTCGGCGAATCGCTCCTGACCTACGCACTGGTCGTGGAAGAGATTGCGCGCGGCTGGATGAGCGTGAGCGGTGTCATCAATACCCACTTCATCGTCGCCTACATGCTGATGCAGCACGGCACCGATGAGCAGAAGGCCAAGTACCTGCCCCGCATGGCCACCGGCGAAGTACGCGGTGCTTTCTCGATGAGTGAGCCCGGGTGCGGATCAGATGTTGCAGCGATTTCTTCCAAGGCTGTGCGCGACGGTGATGACTGGGTGCTCGATGGCCAGAAGATGTGGCTCACCAACGGGGCTTCGTCGACCTTGGTTGCGGTTCTTGTTCGCACGCCATCGG
The DNA here is from genome assembly GCA_903918595.1 of uncultured Actinomycetes bacterium. Taxonomy (GTDB): domain Bacteria; phylum Actinomycetota; class Actinomycetes; order S36-B12; family S36-B12; genus CAIXFB01. The sequence goes on along the minus strand of CAIXFB010000140.1, from coordinate 46 downwards.
ATGATCCCGACGCGAGTGTCTACAAGAAAATGTCGACGTTCCTGAT
>CAIXFB010000139.1 GCA_903918595.1 uncultured Actinomycetes bacterium | reverse complement strand
ATTCGGCGATCTGCCAATCGGCCTTGCAGGGTCTCGATTTGGATGTCGGCAATCTTTGTCAGCTCAGCTCGATCCAACGGATTGAACATGACCATCGCATCGAGTCGGTTCAAGAACTCTGGCCGGAACTGCTGGCGCACCACGTCCATCACGAGTTTCTTGCGCTCCTCGAATGGCAGCGAGGTGTCGATCAGGAACTGCGATCCCATATTCGAGGTAAGGATCAAGATCACGTTGCGGAAATCGACCGTGCGGCCTTGACCGTCGGTGAGGCGCCCGTCATCGAGCACCTGCAACAAGATGTCAAAGACTTCCGGGTGCGCCTTCTCGACCTCATCGAGCAACACGACGGAGTACGGGCGACGACGCACAGCCTCGGTGAGTTGACCGCCCTCTTCGTAGCCGACGTACCCGGGGGGCGCACCTACCAACCGAGCGACCGAATGCTTCTCGGAGTACTCACTCATGTCGATGCGGATCATCGCGCGCTCATCATCGAAGAGGAACTCTGCGAGCGTTTTCGCCAGCTCAGTCTTGCCCACACCGGTGGGGCCAAGGAAGAGGAAAGAGCCGGTGGGTCGGTTCGGATCGGAGATTCCCGCGCGTGCGCGGCGCACAGCATCGCTGACCTCACGCACTGCCTCGCGTTGGCCGATCACGCGCTCGCCCAACACGTCTTCCATGCGCAACAGCTTGGCGGTTTCACCTTCGAGCAAGCGGCCGGCGGGGATGCCCGTCCAACTCGCCACCACATCGGCGATGTCGTCGGCGGTGACTTCTTCTTTCACCATCGACGTTTCGCGGGCGTTGTTGTCCGCGGTCTCGCGGGCCAGTTCCTCTTCGAAGGTGGGGATCTCGGCGTAGAGAATGCGCGAGGCCTGCTCGAAATCACCGGCGCGTTGCGCGCGATCGGCGGTGGCCCGCAGATCGTCGATCAGAACCTTGATTTCACCAATCCGGTCCAGACCCTTTTTCTCGGATTCCCAGCGCGTTCGCAGACCACGTAGTTCCTCATCTTTATCCGCAATTTCCTGGCGAATTTTTTCAAGGCGCAATTTCGACGCATCATCTTTTTCTTTGGCAACCGCGAGTTCTTCCATGCGCAGGCGGTCAACCTGCCGCTGCAAGACGTCGATTTCTACGGGTGAGGAGTCGATCTCCATGCGCAACCGGCTGGCCGACTCATCCATCAAGTCAATGGCCTTATCGGGGAGAAAACGAGAGGTGATGTAACGATCAGAGAGCGTGGCCGCAGCAACAAGTGCAGCATCGGAGATCACCACTTTATGGTGGGCCTCGTATTTCTCCTTGATTCCGCGCAGGATCGCGATGGTGTCTTCAACCGATGGCTGATTCACCAACACCTGCTGAAAGCGGCGCTCGAGTGCTGGATCCTTCTCGATGTATTCGCGGTACTCATCAAGGGTCGTGGCCCCGATCATGCGCAGCTCACCGCGAGCAAGCATCGGCTTGAGCATGTTTCCGGCATCCATGGCCGAATCACCGCCGGCACCTGCGCCCACGACGGTGTGCAGCTCGTCGATGAACGTGATGATTTGTCCGTCGCTGTTCTTGATCTCGTCGAGCACGGCCTTGAGTCGCTCTTCAAACTCGCCCCGGTACTTGGCGCCGGCCACCATCGCGGAAAGGTCAAGTGAAATAAGGGTTTTTCCCGCGAGTGATGTGGGCACGTCGCCTTCGACGATGCGCCGGGCCAGACCTTCAACTACGGCGGTCTTGCCCACGCCGGGCTCACCGATGAGCACCGGGTTGTTCTTGGTGCGGCGGGACAGCACCTGCATGGTGCGGCGCACTTCATCATCACGGCCAATGACCGGATCGATCTTGCCCTCGCGCGCCCGCGCGGTCAGGTCAACCCCGTACTTCTCCAACGCTTGAAAAGAACCCTCTGGGTCTTGAGTAGTCACGCGCGCCGTTCCCCTCACTTTGTGCAGTGCTTCGATAAGTGCTTCAGGTGTTGCTCCGGCTGCGGCGAGCCGATCACTCACTCCGGTGCCACCTGCCTGCGCTAAACCT
>CAIXFB010000138.1 GCA_903918595.1 uncultured Actinomycetes bacterium | reverse complement strand
CTTGCCCATGACCGGTTGGGTTCGCCACGCAGCTGACTCTGCACGGAGTAAGGCATTCGCGTATTGCTCGGTCAGGGGAGCGGGGTCCTCAAGAACTGCATTGAAGGTGGAAAGTTGCCCTTGGACTCGCTGCACCGAGTCCATGTACTCACTCGATAGTTCCGCGTCGCGCGCCCGGGCGCCGTAACCACCCCGTTCTCGACCCGCTGGGCTGATGGTTTCAGTGAGGAGCTCGCTGAGCGATTGCCGGCCCAGCCACGGAGCACTGGAAGTGGCGCGGAGTAACGCATTCAGCATGACCGGGGATGGATTCCAGCGCAGATCAGCCGGAGCGGCCACCACTGTCCGAGACGAAGGGGTGACTGAGGATGCATCGGAGGAAGTAGTGACCGCGATAACTGCCGTTTCGGCAAGAAAGCGCTGCCGGGCGAGGAGTGAATCAGAACGAGTTGCCTGAGGAAGTGCCAAAGTCGCACTGAGTCCATCGTCGACGAGTACGGCCTGCATGGAACCAAAAGATGTACTGATGGTCGCACGACCCGATGAAGTGGCAGCGGAATCATCGTTGAGTGGCAGTGCGCTTGCGGCCATGACGACCGTACGAATTCCAGAGGAGGCCAGGAGATCACTGGTGCGACGATCGAGTCGTCCAAAAGGAGCCCAATAGATCGTGGAGGCAACTGGCTTCTCTAACACTGCGCTGGCGTAGGTCGGTGCCATGGTGATGGCCCGCACTACGTCGGTCTCCAGACCGGCACGACGAACAGCTGAGGCATCGTTGTCCGCGTAAGGGAGTACGCGCAGATCGCTAGCAGCACTGCCGGTTCGCAGTTTTTGCAGCCACTCCTGCGCGTCTGCACCTCGATCACCAATCACCACCGATGTTCCTGACACAACTTGGTAGCCCCGAGTCATCACGTCGGCGGTCTGGAGCAGGGCGGGGTCCACGATCCATGAAACAACACTTGATGCGGCCGCACCCATGTCAACAATGCGGTCAAGGCGTCCACCTGGAGAAATCTCGCGAGGTGTTTGATCGTCGAGCAGAACCCCTCCCGCCGAACGCGCTGGCCAATCGGCAACGGGCCACAGCCACACAAGTTCGATCGGGGTCACAGCGGAGGAGTACGGGAACCAGGGAAGAAATGTGCGCATGATTCCTTGTCGCTGAGCAATCGAGTCGACGTCGGCTATTTGCCCTAAGGCCTCTATCCCCAAAACATATGTGCCCGCTTGGGAAAACGGGAGGTTGCGCATCGGGATCTTGATGTTGAAGGACTCCTGAGCACCTGGAGCTAGTTCATCTACAACGTCTATGCGGGTGGATTCCAGCAGAACTCGATCAGGGTCAAGCTCACCGGGGACTGCATTCAAGTTTGAGATTTCCGTGATTTCGGGTCTACCTGTCAGTGGTGCAGACGAAGTGCGCAATTGCACTGAGACATTTTCGAGTTGCTCGCGGCTCAGGTTGACGATTCGGCCGCTGACCCGCAGTGTGTCGTCGATCTGAGGCACCACTGGAGTCAGTCGATCCAAAAAAATTGCGACGTTTGTGCTGTCTGCCGCGATGGCTTGCGGTCCTACGGTGAGTGCACCGGTACACATGGCGGCGACCGCAGAGATGGCGGTCCCCAAGAGCACCGCTCGACGCGAACCGGCCCGAAATGCTTTCACAGGAACGCCGCCAGAAGCGCCTGCAGTTTGGGGAGCAAATCCCGCTCATCATCATGGCCGAGTCTGGATTCGAGTTCATCGATCGGGACCCAAGCAACTTCGTCCACTTCGCTGTCTGCGTCGGACAGTTCACCGCTGTGGGCTTCAAGTAAAAAATGGTGCACGGTTTTATGGACCCGGCGTTCTTTGGACATGAACCAGAAATCGATGACGCCCAGGGGAGCGATCACAACACTTGTGATCCCGGTTTCCTCAAGAACCTCACGCACCGCCGTCTGCTCAGGGGTTTCACCCATTTCCACGTGGCCCTTCGGTAAGGACCAGACGATGACACCCTTGCGGTCCCGTCGCCCAATGAGCGCGGCCCGGAGGGTCGGGCCAGACCGATCTATGACCAGGCCACCCGCGGAGGTCTCCTCCACGCTTCTTATGGCCATATGGGCAGGATAAACCGCTTCGCAGATACCCTTCGGGCGTGTCCCCTCAGTCATCGGCAGCCTCCGCCCGTACCCCGGGAGAATTTCCACCGAAGGATCGCCTGCTTTTGATCGAGGTGGGTGAGCGGTTTGCTGCCGCCGGTTATGAGATCGCCCTCGTGGGCGGCCCGGTCCGAGACGTACTGCTGGGCCGATTTGGCCCCGACCATGATCTGGACTTCACCACGAATGCCCGACCTACGAAGATCCTGGACATCCTCGAGGGCTGGGCCGATGCCATCTGGGATGTGGGCATCAAGTTCGGCACCGTGGGTGCCCGAAAGAACGGGCGCGAGCTCGAAATCACCACGTACCGCACCGAGACCTACGACCCCACGTCACGCAAACCCGAGGTCGAGTTCGGCGACTCCCTCGAGGGCGACCTGCACCGCCGCGACTTCACAGTAAATGCCATGGCGATGCGACTGCCGGCGATGGAGTTTGTTGATCCTTATAAAGGTGTGTCTGACTTGGCGGCGCGAACTCTGCGCACCCCTGCAACACCGCAGCAGTCATTCGATGATGACCCGCTACGCATGATGCGGGCAGCCCGCTTTTCTGCGCAACTCGAATTCGAGATCGACGACGAAGTCTTTGCGGCGATGTCGCAGATGGCCGAACGCATCAGCATTGTCTCACCCGAGCGCGTGCGTGAGGAATTCATGAAGTTGGTGATGTCGGATCATCCGCGCCGTGGGTTGCGAGCACTCGTTGATACCGGACTTGCTGAACTCGTGCTGCCGGAACTTCCGTTGCTGCAGCTTGAGGAAGATGAACATCACCACCACAAAGATGTGTATGAACACACTTTGACCGTGTTGGAACAAGCTATGGAACTCGAAACCTTGCACGAACCAGCATCAGGTCCCGATCCAGTTTTGCGCCTTGCTGCGCTCCTGCACGATATTGGTAAGCCGCGCACGCGCAAGTTTGAAGATGGCGGTCGCGTTTCCTTCCATCATCATGAGGTTGTGGGCGCACGGATGACCCGAAAGCGTATGCAAGCAATGCGCTTTAGCAACGAGATGATCGACGATGTTTCGAAGCTTGTGGAACTGCACCTGCGCTTTCACGGCTATGGAACTGGTGAGTGGAGTGACTCAGCTGTGCGCCGATATGTGCGCGATGCTGGTGATCAACTGGTGCGTCTCCACAAACTCACGAGAGCCGATAGCACTACGCGTAACAAGCGAAGAGCCGCTGCATTACAAAGTGCCTACGACTCCCTTGAGAATCGCATCGCGGTGCTCAACGAGCAGGAAGAACTCGCTTCCATTCGACCTGACCTCGACGGCGCCGCGATCATGTCGATCCTGAACATCCCACCAGGGCCGACGGTAGGTAAGGCGTACAACTTCTTACTCGAACTGCGTCTCGATCGCGGCCCGCTATCAACCGATGAAGCCACGAAGGCTCTGCTCGAGTGGTGGGCCGAGCAGTCTGGTTGATTACGCAGTCAGTCTGATGGGAATCTCGGTCGTCAGAGCCGCTCGATGCGCGGTGCCTCGCGCGCTATGCGGCCTCGGGTGTCGAGCAGTAGGGGGGCCTCGCGCGCGATCAGGTCAACGTCCAGGCAGCTGTGCACCTGCAGCAGCACAGCGATGTCGCACAGTGCGAGTGCCTCTTCGAGATCGGGGACGAGAGTCGTCGGAGTTTCTCCGGCGGACCACTCTGGAAGAAGTGGATCGTGGATCAAGACTGACGCGCCACCGTTGACCAACACTTCAGCGAGCGGCATAGCGGGGGTCTCGCGGGCATCGGCAACATCGGCCTTGTAGGTGATCCCGATCAGCAGCACACGGGCGCCCTTCAGCGTGCGGTCACGTTCGGTGAGCATGCGCTCGATCCGCGACGCCACGTAGGCGGGCATGCCCGCATTGATCTCCTGGGCCAGATGCACGAACCTGAACTGCTCACCCGTCTCCGCCTCGACGTAATGGCTCAGGTAGTTCGGGTCGATCGGGATGCAGTGTCCGCCTACGCCCGGTCCCGGGTCGAAGCGCTGGAAACCGAAGGGCTTGGACTCCGCTGCCGAGATCGCATCCCAGATGTCGATGTCCAGAAGGTCGCAGAAGCGGGCAAGCTCGTTGACGAGTGCGATGTTCACGTGTCGATAGGTGTTCTCAATGAGTTTGGCCATCTCGGCCTCGCGCAGGCCGCGCGTCGTGACCACGGTGTCGACCAGCCGTGCATAGAGATCCACGGCGGCATCGCGGCACGCGGGGGTGAGACCTCCGACCACCTTCGGCACACGGCCGAACGGATGTGATGCGCGACCGGGATCGATGCGCTCGGGGGAGAAGGCCAGGTGGAAGTCCGGCCCTGCGCGCAGCCCCGATGACTCGAGAATGAGTCGCAGGACCGTCTCTGTGGTGCCCGGGTAGCTCGTGGACTCCAAGACCACCAGGGCGCCTGGGGTCAGCGCCGTGGCGATGCTGTGACCGGCAGCTCTGATGGCCGTGAGGTCAGGGCCACCATCCTCGGACAGCGGGGTCGGCACGCAGATGACATAGGCGTCCGCACGGGGCAGCGGGTCGGTCGCATGCACGGGGCGAAAGCCGCGCGCCAGCATCCGTGCCACGTCGTCATCGTCGATGTCATCGACGTGCGATTTCCCGGCCATGAGGCCATCGATTACTCGCTCGGCGGAGTCGACGCCGTAGACCTCGAGGCCGCACTCGACGGCGCGAGCGGCGAGGGGAAGTCCGACGTAGCCCAGCCCGATGATCGCGAGGGTCTGGACAGGTTCGCCGTCGATGTCACCCTCCCGTGGAATCGGCACGTGGACGCCGCCGCGACGGCGATACTGTCACAGTGATGAGACCGTCGCATGGCCTTCTGCGCAGCAGCATCGTGGTCGTGGCATCTGTGTCACTGACGGCCGGACTCCTCGCCGGTGTCATCGCTCCAGCGGCGATGGCTGTGCCGGGTCCGACACCGGATTCCACAAACACCACCCGTTCGGGAGGATCCTCGTGCGGGGCACTTGTCTCGCGCACGGACTCCATCGGCGCGCACGTCGATGCCGGGCTCACCGAGCTGACCTGGCGAGGTGACACGTCCCCGCTGACCGAAGCGGGGTTCTCGCGACTACGCGCCACGTCGGGCCGTGACGCGCTGTGGCTGCATTCGCTGGCGTGGCTGATTCCGCAGGCCGCGACCAATCCCGGGCGCACCGCCGAGGTTGTCGCCGCTTACACCGAAGCGCTGCCGGACCCCGGGCCAGATGCCGACACGAGCACCCTGCGGCGCACCGGCTGGACGGAGGGTCAGATCCGTCGCCGCCTAGAGACGATGGAATGCCTGTACCGGCGCACGGGTCGTGCGGAGTTCGCGGCCGTCGCAGTCCGGCTCGGAGATGCGCTCCTTGACGATCGTCGCTACTACGGTCTGCCGCTGGCCCGACCGCACAATCACGGCGCGCAGTCGAACCTAGCCCTGACACGTGCGGGCAAGCTCTTCGACCAGCCGAAGTGGTTGGCGAAGGCGCAGGAGCGGACGGTTCGCGACCGGGCGGAGGTGTTCGCTCCCTGCGGGATGAGCGACGAGCAGTCCAGCGGGTACCAGGCGCTGAATGTTTCCTTGTGGGACAGGCTGAGTCGGGCTGTCGGTGTGACGAGTGATCGCCGGGCGCAGCAGGCATTGACCGCACTCACCCGACCCGATGGGGTTCTCGAGCCGATCGGAGACGGACGCATCCGTGCTGACCGCCGAGGTGGTGGAACCCTGTGGTGTTCTGATGAGGGCTGGGCGGCATCGACGGTTGACGGCATGCATTACACCGCCCGCTTCGGCCCACGTCGTATGCGTCACGGGCACCTCGATCACGGCGCGGTCACCTGGTTCACGCACGGCATCTCCGTTCTGGAGGATCGAGCAACGGCCCCGAAGAGTGATGCGCGGGCGCTGGAGTGGTCGCGCGGCGCATCCGCTCACTCCTCACTCGAGCTGGTGGGCGCGTCGTCGGACTCCGAGATGTCGGCACGTCGAACGGGTGATCATGCGTACCTGCTCCAGGCTTCGAATCCATGGCGGCATCAGCGTGCAGTCTCCTTCGACCCCGATCGGGTCACGGTGACCGACAGCGCGACCTCGACCTCCTCCGGCACCTGGATCCAGCATTGGCAGTTCTCTCCCGGCTGGGAGCCCGTTCGCTCGGCCGACGGAACCGCCACCGGAGTGCTCGTGACTGATTCGGACGCCACGGTGCAGGTGATCTGCGTGGAGTCGGGAAGGCGAGTGACACCCATTCCCGTGCGCGTGCGGTCCTATGTCGGATCAGCACCCGCGTGGGCGTGGGACATGCAGTGTCGTCACACCGGAACTCGCGTGGAGTTTTCCTCGCGCGTCAGCTGGATCGGGGAAGCGGGAACTGCGGAAAGCGTTCGGTGAGGATGGCGCACCAGTGCTCGTAGCGGCGGTCCAGTGTTGAGGCCTTGCGACGGCTGAGTTCTGCGCGCCATCGACCTTGGTGCATCGAGGCTGGGGTGACGTTCGCGCTGAACCACGCATCGAGGCCGGCATCTGTGCCAACTTCGATGAAGTCGCAGATCTCGTGGAGTGACGCGAGACCGCCCGCACCGGCCCAATCGGCGAGGTCGACCCGCAGAACGATGCCGTCGGGCACGAGTGACTGCTGCATGCTCGCACCGACCATTCGCTCGCCCCACATGTCGAGGGCTTCGATCGGATCATCCGGACCGAACTTCTTGCCCGCGAACGAGACTGCGACGTCCCGACCATCGCGCATCATGTGCAGGAACCGCGCCTCCGGCAGCAATTCGTGCAGGAGTTGCGCGTACTGCACGTTGGACGGCGTGGTGTCGACCCACCGCGACCCTTGATGCCTGCGCAGGGTGGATGGGACGATGGCAAAGACGAGCCCGCGCGCTGCTTCGACGGGATTCGTTTCGGCACGGGCGAGGTACTCCTCGACAGCGGCGTCGAGAGTCGCCTG
>CAIXFB010000137.1 GCA_903918595.1 uncultured Actinomycetes bacterium | reverse complement strand
CTGTTGTAGATGAGCCCTATTACCCCATCAATTCGGCCAAGGATCGGGAGAAGCTCCTGAAGTATCGGGAACTGGCCGCAAAGGAAGCGAAGGTTGTTTTCGGTGGAAGGCTGGGTACCTACCAATATCTCGACATGCATATGGCTATCGGCAGTGCGCTCTCAACTTTTGACAACCAAGTTGTGTCGCTATTGCAGCAGTAGCGGCAACCAGGAGTCGATTTCGGATTCAAACCGAGTTCGATCACTTGCAACCCAATCGCGAAATCCCATTTGATCTTCAGCAGATTCCTTACGGTGTGAAACTACTTCGGCCAGAATCGTGGCGAACTTGACAGCCCAGTTAGCGCTGAAGGAAATTCGGTATTGGTAGGGGAGCGGGAAATCCTGCGCGTACACACCTGCGCCCCGCTCTAGCAGAACAACAGGTGTTCCAAGGCGACCAGCTTCGCGAGGAAGTCGATCGCGACCAGGTAAATGTCCCAACTCAATGTAGGCAGCTGACTCAGCCAGAATTTGGCACACCTCTGAGTAGTTCATTGCGGCAATGGGTACAAACTCAATATGCGGTAACGCGCGCTTGAGTTCGCCTACGAGTGAGTAAGCTCGCGATCCGTTATAGGTGACCATGTTTTTTCTCACGTTCCCTGGATTTATGGTTGGGAGTTCACGTAAGTAGTCACTCACCAAAGTGGCAGGGCAACCCAACTGCGATTCGCAGAAATCAACGGCGTAGTACGACTGAGCCAAGTGGTTGATGTTGCGATTGAGAAGAGACCGCGAATACATCAATGAGACAACTTCAGTTGCAGTGGCTCGGGACTTTGACCGCAGTGACTTGTGGAGTTTTCCCCTGCGCATTGACTCACGGAGCAGCGATTGCACATTTGAGTCCCGATCCTGGGCAGAGAAGTATCTCGCTCGCTGGTCGGGAGCGTTATTCACACTGAGCCACCAAAGCCACATATGTTCAGGAGAAGTACCCCGGATCTCCTTCCACGACTCAAGAGGACTTACTTCCGTCACAACGAGTCGGTGGTCATTCTTCTTCTTGATTCCCTCTACAACCTCAAAATTGTAAATGTTGTAATCAGGGTGGGGCTGCTGGGCACGTGAACCCCGCATAGGAACCATGTAGGTGGACACTCCGCGTGATCGGAGGGAGTGAACAAGTTGGTGAACAGCTTCGGGTCCGCCAGTGCGTGGACCAAGAACCGAACTGACATAAACGTCAACCATGTGACTTCCTTGCAACAGCCGACTTGCTACTCACGCGTTTAGCCGCAGCACGAATCGCAAAACCGACTGGGAGATCCCATGCCCGACTGATTGGTCTTAAAACTGGCGGAAGTGACTGTCGCTTTGCTCGTTCGGATTCACGGAGATTCTTGGTGCGGTCATCGACCGTGAGCGAGTCTGGATGCCACCTGAAATTAGACACCACCCGATCAACGCTGACTAGTTTTCCAATCTTTTTAAGTCTCAGGAGTAAATCAAGATCAAAAGCGAGGTCAAAGGATGGATCCACTCCGCCCACCTGTTTCCATGCTGATGCTCGCACCAGCATTCCTGGTTGGGGGATTAGGTCAGGGCCCCAGGCCAGGATTTTGGGTGCGAGCTTTCCTGCCTTACTAACCCACAGTTCTCGGCCTTCAGTGTCCACGTAGCGGCAGTAGCCAAAGGCCACGACCGCCCTAGGGTCAGTTTCTAGGGCCAGCAGAACGGCCGGCATGGAGTCAGGTTCTAGGTAGTCATCGTCATTGAGCCAATTGATGTATTCATGGTGGGGTTGTAGGACACCTGCGCCCACGTTGATGGCCTCAGGTAGGGAGCCCGGGTCTGGGAGCACTGGAATGCCGAATTCGGCGGAAATGGCCACGATTTCAGGGTTTTCAGGTGGTGCGACGAGAACTATGTCTGTCGTGGCCGACTGGCTCCTAATGGATTCGATTGTCTGGCG
>CAIXFB010000136.1 GCA_903918595.1 uncultured Actinomycetes bacterium | reverse complement strand
TTCTCAATCTGGCTGATGGGTATTGGGCACCGCTAGGGAATGGAAGCCTGATCGCCGTTGCGATTTTCGTGGTCGTGACCGGGGTGGCCTCAGTGCGGGCCTCGGATCATTTCAATTCAGTGTGAACAGTTACTGCACAGGCCGAAAATCTCAAGGGTGTGACTCACCGAGGTGAACCCGTTGGCAGCTGAGACCGAATCTGCCCATCGCTCCACTGCGGGGCCTTCTACCTCGACCGTGTGACCGCATTGCCGACACACCAGATGGTGGTGGTGGGAGGTGCTGCACACTCGGTAGACAGATTCACCGTCTTCTCTGAGAATCACGTCCACGTCACCAGCAGCACTGAGCGCCTGCAGGGTTCGATAGACAGTGGTCAATCCCACGCTGTCACCACGATCTTTGAGGTACTCGTGGATTTCTTGCGTGGAGCGAAAATCATCGAGCTCAGCAAGAGCCGCCGCAACCGCGGTGCGTTGCTTGGTCGACCTGACTCCAAGAGAACTCATGGGGTGAACTTTAGCGCTGCGGACCATGACTGTGGTGACCATCGTTGTGGTCGTGGGCGTGAAGGTGCTCCGGCGGTAGAAGTGGAGCGGACTCATCGCTATCGTGCAGCGCCCCCAAGCCGTAGGCGCTGGTGAGGTTCAAAGAGGTAAGCACTGCTTCAGGTGGGCCGCAGGCAACCACCCGCCCGGCGGTGAGAATCACATGGTCGGCAGCTCGAGCCTCTTCCAAGTCATGTGTGGTCAGCACCACTGAACAACCGCGAGTGGGTTCATCGTGAATGATCGCATCGATTGTGCGTGCCGACGTGATGTCAAGGCCGGTGAGTGGCTCATCAAGGAGCAGCATGGAGTGGTCTTGGGCGATCCCTTGGGCCACATACACACGTTGCCGTTGTCCACCAGAGAGCTCGGTGAGGTGGCGCTTAGCCAGATCCGTGATGTCAAGGCGGTCCATCGCGGCGCGCACTTTTTCTTTGTCTTCGCGGGTTGGCCGGCCCAAAAATCCCAACGCTGGGTATCGACCCATAGCAACGGCTTCAGCGACCGTCAACGGAGTACCCACCGGGACGGTCGTGTACTGCAACACATAGGAAATCCGCGGTTGGCTGAGCACCGGGGTAGCACCCAAGACAGTGAGGTTTCCTGAAGTGACCGGCAGAAGTCCAGCGATTGCATGCAGAAGAGTGGATTTTCCGCTGCCGTTTGGTCCAATGATCGCTGTTATCTTCCCGGCTGGCACCGTGAAGTCAGACGCAGCCAATGCCACATGTGAACCACGAGTGAGAACAACGTCTCTTCCGATCACAACGTCAGACATGCGCTTCCACCGACATTCTGCGCTGGGGTGTGAGCCGCTTCGCAGCCAACACGATGAAGAAGATGACGATGGGTACGAGGGCCATAGTGGCCGATCCAGCTGTGTTGAGGTGATAGCTCAAGGTGAGACCGAGCCAGACGGAAAATAGCGAAATGACCACCGACGTGATCATCATGCGCGGAACTGTGCGAGAAAGGAGAGCAGCCGTTGCCGGCGGTCCCACGAGGAGCCCGAACACAAGCAGGGTGCCCACCGATTGATAACTACCAATGACTGCCGCAGCGATCAACACCAGCAGTGCTGCGTGCGTTCTGCGTGGTTGAAGGCCCCACAGTTGGGCCTTCTCGCTATTAAAGGACAGAGCAAGCAGTGGCCGGTACAAGAAGGTGGCGGCAATGATCACGATCAGCGCAAGAATCGCCTGCGTCACGAGATCAGATGCGGTGACACCTAGCGCGTCGCCGAAAAGAATTGTGGTGAGACTGCCGGAGTATGAGTCAAGCCGCGAAATGATCACCACGCCTAGCGCGAGCATGCCAACAAAGAGCAGTCCAATGGACGTATCTTCGCTCAACGCGGTTTGACGGTTCACCACTTCAATGGCAAGCACCATGACAAGGGCTGCGACGGCTGCACCGAGTAATGGGTTGACATCGAACACCACCGCCGCTGCGATTCCGGGGACGATGCCGTGCACGAACGCGTCACCGAAGAAACTCATCCCGCGCAGGACAAGCCAGGTTCCAACGACAGAGGTCATCAGTCCGGCAAGAATTCCGCCCACCAACGCGCGCTGCTGAAACCCCAACGCAAAGGGATCCAGCAACCATTCCATGCCGTCAGCCTTGCAGACCCGTTGAAATCAGCGTGGCATTGGTCCGCATCATGTCGACGTAGGTGGCTGCGGGGGAGTCCGGAGCGCCCAGGCTTTCCACGTACAGAGGAACAACCTGCACGTCGGTGCCAGTCTCTGCCGCAACCGCTTCAGCCAGCGCACTTGGCTGGGCTACGTTCGCGAAGATCGTGGTGATGCCTTCAGCTTTAATCGTCTCAACGAGTTTGGCTAGATCAGCAGAACTGGGTTCGGCCAAGGTCGAGCCCGAAGGGATCACGGTGCCGGCTACTTCATAGCCGTAGGTATCTGCGAGGTACCCCAGAGCATCGTGGTCGGTCACCAAGATGCGCTGATCTGCGGGCACCGACTCAAGGAGCGCTCGTACCTCGCCCTCTGCAGCGCGAAGTTCACTTGCGGTGGTGTCTGCGCAGGTCGTATAGGCGGCATCACCGGTGATGGTGGTCAGTTCGGCACCGATGAGCTCAGCGGCGGTGGCCATGCGGTTCATGTCGAACCAGAAGTGCGGATCCAGGCTGCCATGTGCGTGGCCCTCTTCATCAGAGTGAGCCTCTTCGTCCGAGTGAGCCTCTTCGTCCGAGTGGCCTTCTTCATCTGAGTGACCACCTGCGCCAAATTCAATCGGATCAAGTTGGGGTGCAAGTTCGAAAATCCGAGCGCCATCACTGGCTGCGTTCTCAAAGGAATCTGTGAGCCCTGCTTCAAGACCAAGCCCGACTGCGACCACAAGATCGGAGTTGACCATCGCGGCCACCTGCGCTGAGGAGGCGGAGAAATCATGAGCGTCTGTCCCGATCGGCATCAACACATCGACCGTGCCGCCGCCGCAATCGACTATCTGCCGGGTCACGTCGCCGATCACAGAGGTCGTAGCGAGGACCGTGATTGCCGATACCTCGGTTGCAGTTTCGGTTGCGGACTCCTCAACCGATTCGGTGGCTTGGGGGGTAGTCGCCTCGGGGGCCGGCGAGGTGGAGTCACTGCTCGAGCAAGCCGAGAGGACCAGTGCTGCTGCTGCCAGGGAGATTACGTACGTCGATTTCATGTCCCCAGACTAGGCTAAATGAAAATGACTGTCAATTTCAGAAGCGGCCGGTCAGCTTCAGGAATGCAATTCC
>CAIXFB010000135.1 GCA_903918595.1 uncultured Actinomycetes bacterium | reverse complement strand
TGATCCCATTGATGCCTAGTGGCGTTGGTGCGGAAGTTATCTGATTTCGACTGGAATGCCTCCCAGTAATGGTTCGTCAGTGGATGGTGCTGCCACGCCATCCACTGACGAATTAGATGTGGCTGAAGCTCGAATTCTTGCGCGCAAAATTGTGCTACGCAGACTTGATGCTGCACCGCGGACCCGTAGTGAGTTATCTGAGTCATTAGTTGCTCAGCAGATTCCTGCCCTGGTGATTACTGAAGTGTTAGATCGATTTGAAGAGGTTGGGCTTATCGATGATGGGTTGTTTGCCCGGATGTGGGCACAATCCCGCCACACCCATAGGGGTCAATCGAGGCACGTCATTCGACAAGAGCTGAGGCGCAAGGGCATTGACGACGAGCTGATTGCTACTGCTCTCGATGTCATTTCTGATGATCAAGAAGCGGAACGTGCTAGGGCTCTCGTCGAACGCAAGCTTGTATCACTGACACGATTCGACAACCATGTGATTGAGCGGCGTCTCGTCGGAATGTTGGCTCGAAAGGGTTATCCCACATCCCTGTGTTTTGCTGTCGTTCGGGAGTCATTGACAACGTATGCCATAGAGCAATCAGAGGAATTTGCTGTCGCTCAACGTGACCAGGGGTAACACGATTCTGTCGACAATGTGTTGCACCTGACTTGGGGTGGGCGCACATCCGGTGGTGATGAATTGATGAAAAATCAGTGCGGGTGCAATCACGGTCACATAGGGATCGATGGCCTGGCGGGGTATCTCTCCCCGGAGCATTGCTTTCTCGAGCATGGCAGCAAGTTCCATGTGTCTCTTGGTGCCGTACGTAGATTCCATTTCCGCCATGAGTTTGTGTTCATGGGTGGCTTCGCTAATCAGCTCTCGGAGGACTGCACCGGCGGGGCTGTTTAGGGAGCTGGCTAATGCGATGAACGTCTCCGAGAGGTCTCCACGCAAGGTTCCTGTGTCAGGAGCTGACTCCAACTCCATGGCCTCCATGAAGGTGGTGAGTGCGAACAACACGAGTGCCTCAATGTTCGGCCAACGGCGATACAGCGCAGCCTTGCCAGTTCCAGCTCGCTTCGCGACTCCATCCATCGTGATTTTGCGAAAGCCCACTTCTCCCAATTCAGCCAGCGTGGCTTGACACACCGCATCTTCCAGCGCTTGGCCGCGCCGGCGATTGGCCAATGAGTCAGTGGTCACGGGCCGAACATATCACTTAATAGACGACCATGTTCCTAAATATGAGTCGCTATGAACCCATGAGTTCTCTATGTGCTATTTTTCAGGAGTCCGCGCTGGGCGGATCACACACGAAATGGATTCTCATGCCTTTGTTGTCCTCGTGGGCGGTTCGCCGTCCAGTCGTTGCTTTGATTAGTTGGGTCATCGCCATGGTGGCGGTCTTCGGTATTGCGGCAACCTTCGCAGGCGAACTCAATGACTCTTTTGATCTGCCCAACACCGAATCGAAGACAGCAACGGATCTTCTGGTGGCAAATGGCACCGACACGGCAGGCTTTGAAGGCGGAGGCACCATCGTCTGGTCTCCGAGCACGGGCAGCGCTGTAGACCCGTCAGTCCTGGCCACGATCACCCCGATGCTCGAGACCATCGCCGGACTCGACTCGGTTGCCTGTGTGACGAACCCAGTGGGAGCACCACTCGGCAGTGAGTGCCCCCCTGTCCCGGCAGCGACGGGTGAATCGACGCCGATGGCCGATCTTCCGCCGGAGATCGTTGCGGCGATGGAGGCAGCCCAAAAGTCTTTCTCTGCCATCAGCCCGGATGGCACTGTCGCATACTCCACCATCACGTTTGGCGGTAATGGTGTTGAAGTGTCATCGGCAGATGCAAAAGTGATCTTGGATACGGTCACCAAGCTGAATTCGGCTGAACTGGCAGTTGGTGCGAATGGTCAGGCATTGGAATTCGCCGGCCAGGAGCCGCCCAGCAGTGAAGCTATTGGAATTCTCGTGGCCATCATCATTTTGTTGATCGCGTTCGGGTCAATTATTGCAGCTGGCTTACCGATTATTGTCGCGCTCATCGGCCTAGCCATGGGTCAGGCTTTTGTTCTCGTTGTGGCCCGCTTCTTAGACGTTGCCACATTTGCGCCGACTCTGGCGGCCATGATTGGCCTCGGTGTGGGTATTGACTACGCGCTCTTCGTGATCAATCGGTTCCGGCAGGCGGTTCTGGCCGGCCATGACCCGAAGAAGGCGGCACAAGAAGCCGTAGAGACAGCAGGCAGAGCAGTTCTTTTCGCAGGTACAACGGTGATCATTGCGCTGCTTGGGCTGTTTGTACTTGGGATCGGATTCTTCAACGGGCTCGCCGTTGCCGCTTCCGTCACAGTGTTGATGGTGATGCTTTCGGCGCTGTGGTTACTCCCTGCGTTGTTGAGTTTGCTCGGCACCAAGGCTCTTGCGTGGCGCCTACCGTGGGGGAAGAAGCCAGGCAG
>CAIXFB010000134.1 GCA_903918595.1 uncultured Actinomycetes bacterium | reverse complement strand
CGGCGGCAGGAGGTGTCCAGGAGATCGAGCCAAAACCGCTGGCAGCAATGGTGGTTTGCAGGTTGGTGGCCACGGTGCCGTTGGTCAGGCCGATGGTCACCACCTGAGAGGAAAGAGTGGGGGTTGCGATCACGATGCTGGTCGTAACGCCCACCATGGCGTTCGGCACCGCGATATAGGACCTCGCAGGAGCAGCGGAGGCGCCTGAGGCAGCAACGCCACCAAGGGTCAGGCCGACGGCAATCGCGCCTGCGGTAACACCGCGCGCGAGACGAGTGGTCATTGTGTTCATGGTGGCCTCCTGGACCTAGTGCGCTTTCACAAACATTTGCGTGAACCTAGAGGTGAGACTACTTGCTGCGTAGGCTCAAAGGGTGGAGGAGAAGATGAGTAAATCCGAGCGTTTCCCTAAGAAGGTCTACGAATCTGAGCTTTTTCGACTGCAGGCGGAGCTGGTGAACCTGCAGGAGTGGGTGCGCGCCGAGGGCAAACGGCTCGTCGTCATTTTTGAAGGACGCGACGCCGCAGGCAAAGGTTCGACGATTAAGCGCATCACGCAATACCTCAACCCGCGCGTTGCCGGCATCGTGGCGCTGCCCACACCCACCGAGCGTGAGCGCACGCAGTGGTACTTCCAGCGCTATGTCGAGCACCTGCCCGCCGGCGGTGAGATGCGATTCTTCGATCGCTCCTGGTACACCCGCGCAGGAGTTGAGCGTGTGATGGGATTTTGCACGCCGGATGAATATCGACGCTTCTTGCATCAAACCCCGATCTTCGAGCGCCTCCTCATTGAAGATGGCATCATCCTGCGCAAGTACTGGTTCTCGATCAGTGATGCTGAGCAGGAGAAGCGTTTCAAGTCGCGCCTTGATGATCCGATGCGCCAGTGGAAACTCTCTCCGATGGATCTTGAGTCGATCAGTCGCTGGGAGGAATACTCCAAAGCGAAAGACGAGATGCTCGTGCATACCGACGTGCCCGAATCACCGTGGTTCATCGTCGAGGCCGACGATAAACGCAAAGCGCGCCTGAACATGATTCACCACTTACTGGGATCCATTGATTATTACGCGGCCACCCGACTGCCTCTGGAGATTCCGCATCGCCCACCGAGTGCTGGGTATGAGCGTCCGCCTAAGGAGCTGAGCCACTACGTGCCGGACTTCGCTGAAGAACTGCTTCGTCGGTAAACTCCGCTAAGTCCGCTCACACCTGCGGGCGCAGCAAGCCAAGGCGCCCTGCGCCGGAAGGGCTCTTCGTGATCCGCGACCTATATCAGCAACGTGCGCTGATCTGGGCATTCGCAAATCGTGATTTAGCTACTCGCTACCGAACCAGCGCACTCGGCTGGGTGTGGTCTTTGCTGCAGCCACTGGCCACGCTGTTGGTCTACGCAGCGGTGTTCTCTCTCGTCTTCCGGATCCAAGCACCACCACTGGGCGCTGATCCCGATCGCACCAGCTTCGCAGCGTTCTTGTTCACCGGCATGGTCACGTGGAACGTGTTCTCCTCGCTCATATTGCTCTCCATGTCGCAACTGAAAAGCAACGGCGATCTGCTGCGCAAAGTTCACTTCCCTGCCTATGCACCAATCCTTGGCGCCTCCATCGTGCAAATGATTCAGGTCGCTCTTGAAGTGCTTGTGTTGATCGCAATGTTCGGTTGGCAGCGCAACGTGGGCTGGACGTGGATCCTCGCGATTCCGATCCTGCTCGCCACCGCGCTCTTTGGCCAAGGCCTCGGCTTCATGCTCGCAATTGCTAACGCGCGCTTTGGTGATGTTGCCTACAT
>CAIXFB010000133.1 GCA_903918595.1 uncultured Actinomycetes bacterium | reverse complement strand
CAGCGAGACCACCGAAGTTGGTCTCAAATCCCCAGATGCGTTGCTCGGGATCGAGCATGGTGTCGTTGTGGCCCATTGGTGATTCCAGTTCGACGCTCAAGCAGTGGGCCACGACACGGTCGCCTGGCTTCCATGCATTCACACCGGGCCCTACGCGCAGCACCACTCCAGCCGCATCTGAACCGATCACGTGATACGGCAGGTCATGCCGTTGCGCATCGATATGGGATTTCGCATAGCGGCTCAAAAAACCAAACGTTGAAACAGGTTCGAAGATCGATGTCCACACGGTGTTGTAGTTCACGCTCGACGCCATCACGGCGAGCAGTACTTCACCCGCAGCCAACTCCGGCACCGGCACCTCATCTAGGTGCAGTGAGGCACGCGGATCTTTATCGCGCGAGGCAACTCCGTCAAACATGTGTTCGTCGTCCTTGTGAATCGTGATAGCTCGATACGACTCGGGAACGGTGATGTCAGCGAAATCTTCTGCAGCACCTTGGTTTTCGATGGCTTCGAGGATTTCCTTCATGATGCGCTTCTCCTCAATCGGACGCGGTAGGAATACATGTCGGGCAGGAATGCACTGATAGCTAGCTGCACGGGGTTTCCGTCGCGGTCTCGATATAACCGATCAATGCGTAGCAGGGGGTCACCCGGCTCGCAATCCAAAGTCGCAGCAACGTCGTCGGTCGCAGCAATCGCCGTAATGCTTTGATCGGCTTCTGCGATGGGACTGTCAAGTAAATCGTCGAGCACGCCGATCAGTGTGATGCGGCTAATCGTTCCGCGGCTAATCGCGCCAACGCTGGCAAGTTCAGGAACCGACGAGAGCCGCGTGGTGATGTCGGGGGGGAAGTACGCATCGGTCACGCTGTATGGCCGACCTTCATGCACCCTGCGAAAGCGAAGGGTGCCCACCGAGTCATCCGAGCAGTGCAGCCGGCCCGCGGCGGCAACGTCGATGCGCGTGGTGAGCGGTTCAATCAATTCAAGTTCGGGGTTGAGCGAGGTGCCCATCAGTTCTTC
This sequence comes from uncultured Actinomycetes bacterium, assembly GCA_903918595.1. GTDB lineage: Bacteria > Actinomycetota > Actinomycetes > S36-B12 > S36-B12 > CAIXFB01. The sequence continues at coordinate 777 of CAIXFB010000133.1, read as the reverse complement.
CATCGATCCGAACTGCTGTTGAAAGGGTCGGCCCGCAGGGGAGACAAAAGTCCCACGGCCGGCCACCCGATACACCAAGCCGGAACCAACAAGCTCTTGGAAGGCCCGCCGGACGGTCTGTCTGCTCAAATGGTGGCTCTCCACCAACTCTGCCTCTGTGGGAAGTGCCTCTTCTTGCGCGTAGGTGCCCGAGAGAATTTCTCGCGTTAATTCATCAGCAAGGAGCCGATAAGCGGGTTCGACTCGTTGGGACATGGAATGGCTCCTGCGTGCTGGCGGTCACTGACAACCTATGTCTAGGGCCGCTCCGGCCATATGTCAAGATTTGGCCGTACATTTGCCGATCCGGTCCCGTTGGCGGCGCGGTGAGCGGGCCCTTGGCCCACCTGTATTGTTCTCGAAGTTCGCCTCACAGCGAGCACGGCAGGTTGCCCGAGCGGCCAATGGGAGCGGACTGTAAATCCGCCGGCTTACGCCTTCGAAGGTTCGAATCCTTCACCTGCCACACGCGGGGCCCTGAGGGGCCCTTCGTCGTTTCTAGTCGAAGGGGTACTCAACCCCGGTCAATTTCTCGCTCACATTCCACAGCCGGCGGGCGCTCGCTTCGTCCTTGGCAGCACTCGACCGGCCCACGATCTTGGGAAAACCTTTCACTTCACCTCGGCCGTCCGGGCCCACGTAGGTATCACCGGGCAAGCCAGGGGCGGTAGCTGCATACAGCGTGGGGAGGGCGCCCATCTCAGCGGACTGCGCAATGACCGATGTTGCAAGGGCCGT
>CAIXFB010000132.1 GCA_903918595.1 uncultured Actinomycetes bacterium | reverse complement strand
GTTGCACCACCTAGAAGGGTCACCGTCAGATTCATGGTTACATCGAGGGTGCCCGCCTGCGCTTGACCTGAAATGGCAGCAGAGGCTCCGGCAAATGCCCCAAAACCTCTATAGACCAGATCATGTGCACTGTTGCTCGTGATGAACGAGCGGGCAGCAGCCTGCGCCAGAAAGTTGGCGGTGCGCAGTTTGTCGAGGGCGATGATGAGATCGAGGGTCACTCCCGTTGTCTGAATAGAAAGAGAGCCCGAGCGCACCGGAGCAGAGATGTCGATGGACATCACGCTGATGGAACCACTGCGCAAACGAACGTCAGCGCCATCGATTGCCGGGAGGTTCCATACACCAGTGATTTCCATGTGGACACTCTGCCAAAGGTTGAGGAGTAATCAGTGAAGGCGGCTCCCCGTGTGGGGAGCCGCCTTCACTAGATGTTCTGTGGACGGACTTAGAAGTCCATGCCGCCCATGTCGCCGCCACCTGCTGGCATTGCCGGGGTCTTCTCCGGCTTGTCTGCGATGACCGCTTCAGTGGTGAGGAAGAGTGCCGCGATGGAGGCCGCGTTCTGCAGAGCAGAGCGGGTCACCTTGGCAGGATCGATGATGCCTTCCTTGATCATGTCGACGTAGGTGCCGTTGGAAGCGTCGAGGCCCTGACCAGCAGGAAGCTCGCGAACCTTCTCAACAACAACTCCGCCTTCAAGACCGGCATTCTCAGCAATCTGCTTGAGAGGTGCGCTGACTGCAACACGAACAATGTTCGCGCCAACAGCCTGCTCGTTCTCAAGGCCGAGTGCCTCGATCTTCGGGCCAGCAGCCTTCATCGCCTGGATGAGAGCCACGCCGCCGCCGGGGACGATGCCCTCTTCGACAGCTGCCTTTGCGTTGCGCACAGCATCTTCAATGCGGTGCTTGCGCTCCTTGAGCTCAACCTCGGTAGCTGCGCCAACCTTGATGACTGCAACGCCACCGGCCAACTTGGCCAAGCGCTCCTGCAGCTTCTCGCGGTCGTAATCGCTATCGGACTTCTCGATCTCTGCGCGGATCTGGTTCACGCGACCAGCGATCTGGTCGGGATCTCCAGCACCTTCGACGATGGTGGTCTCGTCCTTGCTGACAACGACCTTGCGGGCGCGGCCGAGCAGGTCAAGCGTGGTGCCGTCGAGCTTGAGGCCAACCTCTTCAGAGATGACCTGTGCGCCGGTGAGGATCGCGATGTCTTGCAGCATTGCCTTGCGGCGATCGCCGAATCCAGGCGCCTTCACCGAGACCGAGCGGAAGGTTCCGCGGATCTTGTTAACGACGAGTGTGGCCAGAGCCTCACCCTCGACATCCTCAGCGATGATGACGAGCGGCTTGCCACTCTGCATGACCTTTTCCAGGATCGGCAGCACGTCTTTGACTGCTGAGATCTTGGAGTTGGCGATGAGGATGTAGGGATCCTCAAGCTCTGCTTCCATACGCTCGGCGTCGGTAACAAAGTAGGGCGAGATGTAACCCTTGTCGAAGCGCATGCCCTCGGTGAGCTCGAGCTCGAGGCCGAAAGTGTTGCTCTCTTCAACAGTGATGACGCCTTCTTTGCCGACCTTGTCCATCGCCTCAGCGATGAGCGAGCCGACCTCCATGTCGCCGCCTGCAGAAATTGCAGCGGTGGATGCGATCTGCTCTTTAGTCTCAACATCCTTGGCCATCAAGAGCAGTTCGGCGCTGACGATGTCAACGGCCTTCTCGATGCCCTTCTTCAGCGCCATCGGGTTTGCGCCGGCTGCGACGTTGCGCAGACCTTCGCGAACCATCGCCTGGGCGAGAACGGTTGCGGTGGTGGTGCCGTCGCCAGCGACGTCGTCAGTCTTCTTGGCGACCTCCTTGACGAGCTCGGCACCGATCTTCTCGTAGGGATCCTCGAGATCGATCTCTTTAGCGATGGAGACACCATCGTTCGTGATCGTGGGGGCTCCCCACTTCTTCTCGAGAACAACGTTGCGGCCCTTTGGGCCCAGGGTGACCTTGACGGCGTCGGCGAGCACGTTCATGCCGCGCTCGAGGGCACGTCGGGCCTCCTCGTCAAATGCAATCATCTTTGCCATGAGGGTCTGTTCCTCCAGGAACGTCCGTGCGGAAAGTTGTCACTCGCAGGGTGAGAGTGCTAACGAAAAAGTTAGCACTCTCCACCCGAGAGTGCAAATTTGCCGGGGGGAGCC
>CAIXFB010000131.1 GCA_903918595.1 uncultured Actinomycetes bacterium | reverse complement strand
TGTGATCGGGGTTCGCGTGCCGATGGCCAGTGCAGTGGCCGATGTTGCCGCAGCGCGTCGTGACTATCTCGATGAGTCAGGTGGCCGCTATGTGCATGTCATTGCCGACGGCTCGATGGGCACCAGCGGCGACATTGTCAAAGCATTCGCTTGCGGCGCTGATGCCGCGATGCTCGGGACGGTGTTGGCGCGGGCAACGGATGCACCCGGCGGTGGCACCCACTGGGGCGCGGAGGCTTGGCACGAAGAATTGCCTCGGGGTATGCGTACGCGCGTTGATCAGGTGGGCAGCATCGAGCAGATCCTCTGTGGACCTTCATCGAGTGCGGATGGCACCGTGAACATTCTGGGCGCGCTGCGCAAAGCGATGGCCACAACCGGCTACAGCGATGTCAAGGAATTCCAACGGGTGGAGATGGTGGTCACTGCGTGATTCCCGGACCGGCGGATTTGCTGTGGTACTTGAGTGCCACTGGTCCTTCGATCGAGGTGGTGACACCGTTCACGGGGGACTTCCTGTACTCACTCCCGGTGAGTACGGAGGCAGATGTTGATGCCGCTTTTGCTCGAGCCCGAATTGCGCAGCGGGAGTGGTCCGCGCTGCCGTTGTCTGATCGCACACAGGTAATCCTGAAATTTCATGATCTGTTGCTTGAGCACCGCAATGCTGGCTTGGATCTGGTGCAGCAAGAAACGGGTAAAGCCCGACGCGATGCAAACGAAGAGGTCCTCGACGTGTGCATCACGGCTCGCCACTACGCGCGCGGTGCGCGCACATTGCTCCGCACAAAGCGGCACCTGGGTGCACTTCCTGGATTAGTGGGAATTGAAGAGGTGCGCGCCCCTAAAGGAGTAGTGGGTGTGATCTCGCCATGGAACTACCCGATCTCGTTGGCCGCTGGTGATGCAATCCCCGCGCTCATTGCAGGTAACGCAATCGTGCTCAAACCCGATGTGCAGACCACGCTTACTGCCCTCTGGGTTGCCTCACTACTTGCGCAAGCGGGCCTGCCGCGTGATCTCTTTGCACTCGTCAGTGGGCATGGCCCTGACGTGGGACCGCTCGTGGTTGACCGTGCGGATTACGTGATGTTCACCGGCTCAACTGCGGTGGGGCGCCAAATCGCGGCCCGTTGTGGTGAGCGCCTCATCGGTGCCTCGATGGAATTAGGCGGCAAGAACGCAATGATCGTCAGGGCAGATGCGAACCCAGCGGAGGCCGCATCGATCGCGGTCCGGGCCAGCTTTGCTAACTCTGGCCAGTTATGTATCGCAATGGAAAGAATTTACGTTCATCAGGATATCTACGCGGAGTTCCTCGCTGAGTTCGTTACGCGGACAAACGCTTTACGCATGAAACCAGGCGTCGGGTGGGGAGCAGATATGGGTTCGCTGATTTCGACCCGTCATCTTGAGCGGGTGCAGAAGTTTGTCGACGACGCAGTGGCTCAGGGCGCGCGCGTTGAAGCCGGCGGAAAAGCTCGCCCTGAGTTCGGCCCCTGCTACTTCGAACCAACGATCCTCACCGAAGTCACCGAAGAGATGGCGCTGTGTGCGCAAGAGACGTTTGGCCCAGTGGTGGCGGTGTATCCGGTGCACTCCGATGAAGAAGCGATCAGACGAGCCAATGATTCCGAGTACGGTCTCAATGCCTCGATCGTCACCAAAGATGGCCCGGCGGCCCGAAACATCGCTCGGCGCTTGCGCACGGGAACGGTCAACATTAACGAGGGCTACGCGGCGGCCTGGGCAAGCAAGCGCGCCCCTATGGGCGGGATGGGTGCATCCGGTATTGGTCGGCGCCACGGTGATGAAGGAATCTGGAAATACACCGAGCCCCAGACCATCGCTACCCAGCGTGCATTGGGATTTGGTCCGCAATTCGGCTGGTCGGATGAGCGTTGGGGTGACACGCTTGCCCAAGCGATCGGCTGGATGAAAAAAGTCGGCCTGAAGTAGGGGATGGGAGCACCAGTGCTGCGCGATTTCGATGTGCTCGTGATCGGTTCTGGTTTCGGTGGGTCCGTTGCCGCCCTACGGTTGGTGGAGAAGGGCTACCGCGTGGGTGTTCTTGAAGCTGGTCGTCGATTCGAAGATGCAGATTTCCCCAAGACCTCATGGGATCTTCGACGTTTTATCTGGGCACCCAAGTTGAAGATGTATGGCATCCAGCGGATCCACCTGCTCAAAGACGTTGCGGTTCTTGCCGGTGCTGGCGTGGGCGGTGGCAGCCTCGTCTATGCGAACACCCTCTACAAGCCAGGCTCTGCGTTCTTTCAAGATCCGCAGTGGGCCCAGATCACAGACTGGGAAAGTGAACTGGATCCGTACTACGACCAAGCTCGTCGCATGCTCGGGGTGGAAACAAACCCAACCATGACGCCCAGCGACGAGGTGATGAAGCAGGTCGCAGACGAGATGGGGGTGGGCGAGACCTTCACCATGACCCCAGTGGGTGTGCACTTCGGTGCAGGCCGGGGAGTGGAGAGCCCTGATCCTTACTTTGGTGGGGTTGGCCCGGCGCGCACGGGCTGCATCGAGTGCGGTGAGTGCATGACCGGCTGCCGTCACAACGCAAAAAACACGCTGCCCAAGAACTATCTCGGACTGGCCGAGAAGGCGGGCGCGCGGGTGATCCCGATGACCACCGCGATCGGGATTGATGAGGATGCTGAAGGCGGATTCATCGTTTCCACGGTTCGTACAGGCACGTGGTCGAACAGGCACGTCCGCACTTTCTCCGCGGACCAAGTGATCGTGGCGGCAGGTGCGTTCAATACCCAAAAACTTCTTCTTCGCATGCGCGATGAGGGTCGGCTGGCACGGCTCTCCAAGACGCTCGGCCGGCTTTCCCGCACAAACTCCGAATCAATTCTGGGCGCAGTGTCATCAAAATCCGACACCGACTTCACGCAAGGTGTTGCGATTACTTCTAGTTGGTACCCCGATCCGAACACGCATGTGGAACCGGTGCGTTACGGCAAGGGCTCAAATTCGATGGGCTTGTTGCAGTCTGTACTGACCGTGCCGCGCGCGGGGATCCCGCGATGGCGCACCTGGGCGGGTGAATTGGTCAAACAAAGAGACACCACTCTTCGTCTCCTCGATGTGCGCAGGTGGAGCGAGCGTTCGGTCATCTCATTGGTGATGCAGCCCGTTGACAACTCGCTCACGCTCACCGGCACACGTGGTCGTTTTGGCAGATGGCGCATGACAACAAATCAGAGTGAGTCCACACCAGCACCGACCTATATGCCCGTTGC
>CAIXFB010000130.1 GCA_903918595.1 uncultured Actinomycetes bacterium | reverse complement strand
AGAATTCTGGTGCCCACCGTGCTGGTGGTCTGAGCAAGAGCGATGGTCATGAATGGGCCGCCTGAGCAAGAGGGTGGAGGCGAACGAGTGGTTGGCCTGGAGAAACCGGATCGCCATCATGCACAAGCCACTCGACGATGATTCCGCCGTGCGGAGCCAGTACAGGAGAACTTTCGCGGAGTGTGTCAACACTGCCGATGACTGCATCGGGTGCGAGTTCACCGCCGACTTGTTCGAGAGAACCCAGCTTGAAAGTTCCCTTAGCTGGAGCCACGAGTAACCGCCAGGTGGGGCTGGATTCCAGGACCGATTGGGTGCCATGTTCTTGCACCATGCGCCATGCTTGGTGCAGGTCATCAGGAGTCTTCAGTGCCAGCGTTTCAATTCCGGGTATCGCCCGCTTGATCAGACCAGTCAGAGTGCCCGCGGGTGGAATTTCGATGACGGCAGTGACGCCGAGATCCTTCATTGTTTGCATGCACAAGTCCCAACGCACGGGTTGGCTCACCTGGTGGACGAGGCGGCGCAGTACTTCGCGGCCGTCGTGCACAACTTCGCCGTCTGTGTTGGAAATCAATCGAATGCGTGGGTCGTGTGTTGTGATTGCGTTACTGATGCGGCCAAGTACACCAACTGCCGGTTCCATATGGATGGTGTGGAAAGCGCCCGCGACCTCGAGCGGGCGTACTCGAGCACCAGCGGGCGGATTGGCTGCGAAGGCGGCTAATTGCTCCATGGTTCCGGCCACCACGATCTGCCCGGCGCCGTTCATGTTGGCGCAGGTGAGTCCAGCTTCATGAGCAGCTGTTGTCACGACTTCCTCATCGCCACCCAGAACCGCACTCATACCGGTTTCTGTGATGGCTGCAGCGCGCGCCATTGAGTTGCCGCGCTCGCGAACAAAGACCATTGCCTGCTCTGCGGTGAGCACACCGGCACCAACGGCTGCGGTGATTTCTCCTACGGAATGGCCGGCACCGGCTCCGATCGCCGAGTAAGCACCTGACGGGTGCGGAAAGAGAGAGAGCAATGTGACGAGCCCAGATCCCACGATGAGCGGCTGGGCGATCGCCGTGTCACGAATGGTGTCGGCGTCTGAGGTAGTGCCATGGGCGATGAGATCAACCCCGCTGACGAGGGAAAGCCACTCGAGCCGATCCCGGAATCCGGGCAGATCGAGCCATGGGTTGAGGAATCCGGGGGACTGGGAGCCCTGTCCTGGGGCGACGACTACAAGCACAAGCACAGCCTTCCGTGGATTAGTACAAAGCGGGGGTGTGCTCCGCCCCAAGGTCTTGCCCACTTTACTGTAGGAAACCTACAAATTCTTGGGTAGTTCCTCGGAGAGCCGCCCAAGGACCAGTGCCACTCGAACGGTGAAGGACCCTCGCGGCTCCGTGATAGCACAGCCCGTGGTCTCCGCAATCCGCTTGAGGCGGTACCGCACGGTATTTGGGTGGATGAAGAGAAGTCGAGAGGTGGCCTCGAGCGATCCAGCTCGTTCCAGGTATGTGGCAGCGGTCTCGAGAAGAGCAGGTTCGTCAGCCAGAGGTAGAAAGACGGTCAGGGTCAACTCTGCGACCGCGGCAGAGTCGCCGGCCAGCGCTCGCTCGGGCAGCAGGTCATGGGTACTGATCGGGCGGGGCGCTGCTGGCCAGGCATGTGCGGCGTGCAGGCCGGTGATTGTGGCCTGGGCCGCCTGAGCGATGGATGCGATTCCTGGTCCGACTCCGCTGTACACGACCGGTCCAGTACCGAAGTGTGGAGCGAGCAGGCGGGCGGTCCGGTCTGGTTCGGTGGCAGTGCTGACCACAGCGATCAACACTGAGCCGTGAATGCCGCTCACAAGTTCCATGACGTGATGGGTTGCTGCTCGACGCAAGATGTCAAGGGCACCCTGCGTGTCAGTACTTGGCGAAGATCCGGCGATCACCATGGTGTTGCCGAGCCCGGTCCAGCCCAGTGCTGCCAGCCGGCCCGCTAGTGAATCATCGACTTCATCGCGCAGTAATGCATCGACGATCAGCGCCTCCAGGCGGGCATCCCACGCACCACGGGATTCCGCGGCGCGGGCGTAGACCTCTGCGGCGGAGAACGCGATCTCGCGGGAGTAGCGAAGAATTGCTTCCCGAAGTGCCGGACGGTCCTCGGGCTCAACAAGTTCTTCAACAGCAGACTCGACGACGCCGATAGTCGTGCGCACCAAGGCCACCGTCTGCTCGAGTGAAATAACCCGGGTCAAATCTCGGGGGGCAGCTCCGAAAACATCGGAGGTGAGTTCAATTCGTTGCCCTGGTGCGTCGTACCAATCAAGGAAAGCGCGGATACCCGCCTGAGCAACGTGGGTGACCCACGACCGTTCTTGCGGCCCGAGGTCCCTGAACCACGGAAGGCCTTCTTCCATGACTTTGGTCGCCGTGGTGGTGAGGGTTCCTGATGCCGCAAGCAGCCTTCTAGCGGAGGGTTCTGGGCTCACAGGCGCACGTGCTCGTTAAACGACATTGACGCCGATGAGGCTACCCACGATGTAGGTAACAGCGGCAGCGCCTACACCCCATGCCAGCTGACGCACAGCCGAGAACACCACCCCGCGCCCGGAATACCTGCCGACAAGCCCACCGATCACGATAAGAGACAGCACAGAGAGTGCGATGGCCACAACGAGTGCGGGCACCCCAGTGAGGAATAGATATGGAATCACGACAACGGAGGCACCAATGGCAAAAGCAACAAAGCTCGACGCTGCCGCCTTGGTGGGGGAGCCGAGCTCATCTGGGTCAAGTCCGAGCTCTTCTCGGGCGAGCGTGTCGAGGGCGGTTTTTGGGTCAGCCATGATGACTGCTGCAATTCGTGCTGCATCTTCCTTAGGAAGCCCTTTGGCTCGGTAGATCAGCTCCAATTCTTTCTGCTCTTCTTCAGGCTTCTCCGCGAGTTCGCGGGCTTCCATCTCAATCTCACGGTTAAACAGATCACGCTGACTGGCCACGCTGACGTATTCCCCGGCCGCCATAGAAAAAGCGCCTGCGAGTAGTCCGGCTAAACCGGCAAAGAGGACTGTGCTGCTATCGATAGCACCAGTTGCATTTGCACCAGCGAATCCCATCACGAGTGCGGTGTTAGAAACCAAGCCGTCGCTGACGCCGAAAATGGCTGCCCGAGCTGAACCCGATTTGTCGATTCGATGCCACGATTCACCTTCACCGGGAGAGAGCACTCGATGGGGAAATTGTCCGGAGGTTGGCTCGGGCGCGACTGGCCGCATGGAACGGAACACCTCCGCGTGCTCGCGCTCGTCGGTGGGCATTGAAGCGAGCGCCTCTGGCTCGTCGTCGTACATGCCTGCATCGGCACCTTCGTTTTCTTCCAAGGTGTCGAGCACGGACGCTAGTCCAAGTGATCGGGCCCTGCCAACGAGTTGAGCATCATCTGGGTCAAGT
>CAIXFB010000129.1 GCA_903918595.1 uncultured Actinomycetes bacterium | reverse complement strand
TCGACCCGAAAGAGTGAAAGATTCACCATCAACATCAATGGTCACATTGCTGATGGAGAGCGGAACAATGACGCCCTCCTCTCCTGTCAGGGTGACCACCTGTGTTTGCCCAGCGACAAGCGCTAGCACCTGCATCCCACTGTAGGTCCAGCCGGACTCCTCCGGAGTGACGCGGACCAATGCCGATTCGTCGGCAAGTGAGCCGTGCGGCCGATGCCAACTCATCATGACGCCACCGTTCCGTGCACCATCTGCACACCTCTTGCTACAGCTTCTTCAACTGAACCTTCAGCGGGATAGAGCATGGCTCGACCGGCAACAAGGCCTCGCACGTTTGGCTGTTGCATGGAGGTTTCCCAAAGATTGAATGTGGCGTTCCAGTTAGCGCCGGGATCCCCACCGAGCATCACGATGGGCAATGTGGTGGCGCCGGCCACCTCATCCATGCGCTCCGATGGCGGGATCTTCAGCCAGGTGTAGGCCGAACTCGATCCCAGACCGGACGCAATCGCCACCACCTTCACGAGTTTCTCGTGCGAGGTGTCAAGAACCGCCCGCCCCGCCTCGTTCTTGAGGTACGGCAATGGCTCGATCATGCACATGATCTTCCGATCGGCCAGTTCAGTAGTGAGAGAAGCCACCATCTCGAGAGTGTTGGCAACGCCGGCATCAGTGTCCTCAATCCGCAGCAAAACCTTTCCGCCATCGATGCCGTATTCGGCGATGTGATCGGCGTCGTATGCGGTGAGGCGATCGTCCAATTCCCAACTGGCACCAATGATTCCGCCGCGATTCATGGTGGCAATCGCAAGCTGACCATCGAGGGCACCGAGAAAAGCGAGCTCCTCAAGAATGTCGGCGCTCGCCATAACGCCATCCACACCGGGCACCTGGAGTGACCTGATGATTCGGTCAAGCAGTGAGTAGCGATCTGCCACGGCGAGAGAATCGCTGCCCACTGCGAGCATGCCGCGCGCCGTGTGGTCGGCGGCGATGATCATCAATTTGCCATCGGTACCTGGGATAGATCTACGGGTGCGCGATGTGAGCGCTGCTTGCAGACTCGTCGGTGCAAACACCCGCGCTTCAATCAGCGCGTTGTAATCGGCCCGATCCAATCCGGTCATGAGGTTGCACCCTTCTTCATTAATTCACGGACTCGGTCCTCTTGAGGCATGGCATCTGCGCAGGTGAGCTCACCTGCCACGTGGCCACCAGCCGCGTTGGCGAATGCACCAACCTCGGCCAAAGGCCAGTCACTCAACAAGCCGTATACCAATGCGCCACCGAATGCATCGCCTGCACCAAGACCACACACAACGGTGATCGGTACGGGCATTACCCGGATCCGCTCATCGGCGGTGGCAAGCAGTACTCCCCCGCCACCCAGTTTGATGATGGCGAGCTCAATACCTAGGGCAAGCAGTGCATCAGCAGCAGCGTCGGGTTCTGTTTCACCAATCGCCATTTCACATTCCGCGCGATTGCCGAGTACCACTGTTGAGAATGCGATTGCCCGCTGGGCCGCTGCACGAGCGGTTGCCATATCCGGCCACAGTGTTGGCCGGTAATCCAGATCCAAAATCGTGAAAGGGGTGCGGTTTCGCATTGCTAACCACTCAAAGGATGCCGCCGCAGTTGAACCTTGCGCGAGAGCGCCCACACTCATCCAGAATGCCCGCGCCGAGCGAATTTCATGCTCTGATACATCACGTACTGAACACGTAGTGTCTGGAGCCGCCGCGCCACGGTAGAAAGCGATCTGTGGATCCTCAGGCGGATCGAGTGCAGCCAACACAACAGGGGTCGGTGCTGAACCATCGGTTCCGACAAACCGAGTATCGACACCAAATTCGGCAAGTCGAGTCCGTACGTATTCACCCAGTTGGTCTTTGCCTACCTTCGTGACCACTGCTGCTGCGAGTCCATACTGCGCTGCTGCGACAGCCACGTTGGTCGGGCTGCCACCTATTGATTTGGCAAAAGTTTGCGGCTCTAAAAAGGAAACTCCAAGTTCCGTCGCATAAAGATCGACGCTGACTCGGCCTACCGTGATGAGGTCGAGTGCGACAGACATCAGTTCGACGCCAACTGCGGGGCCACCACGTTGCGCAGGAAGTCAAGGGAAGTGACGACTTCGGTGATCGGACCTGCTCCCTCTGCGGGGAGCCCGTCGGTGATCGCGGTGTCTTGTTCGATCACATACCAACCGTTGTAGCCACGCGATTCCAAAGTGGTGATCACTCCAGCAATATCAACATCGCCCTGGCCAAGGGGTGTGAATAGACCCTGCTGCACTGATTCCATGATGGAAACCTCACGACTCATCAGCGCCGGCACCCGAGAGAGGTTCACATCCTTGAGGTGCACATGCCCCACTCGGTCAAAAGCCTCTTGGGCAAATTTCACTGGATCCGTGCCGCCGATCGCCAGGTGACCGGTGTCAAGGCACCAATGCACATCGCAGGTGTCCAAAACTCTGTTGACGTCGTCATCGTTTTCCACTGTCGTAAAGACGTGCGAGTGCAAGACCTGCTCAAGACCGCGTTCAGCGCAGATCTCATCAACCACGGAGAACATCATCGACATATGACGCACTTCGTCAGGGCTCAACGGCTGTGGCTCTGACCAATCCATATCGACAACCGCGGCCGTAATGAACTTGGTGGCACCAGCCCGCTCGAAGAGTGTGGCAACTCGCTTTGCCTCGGCGATCGTGGCCTCTCGCTGCGAGGGATCTTGCAGCACGAGTGGAGTGAATCCACCGATCAGGCTCATGTTGAACGCTGCTAGTTCAGCCCGCACCTCTTCGGGTGAATCCGGCAGAAATCCCGGGGCGCCGAGCTCAGTTGCCGGCAGACCAAGCCCAGACATTTCGGCGAGTACCCGGGGCGTCGGCAGCATCGCGCCCCAGCCCGGCACCTCGCAGATCCCCCATGAAATAGGGGCAGAAGCCACCCGGGACATGAAATCCGACATGCTGACCCCTGATCTGTTGGAACGCTCCAATTGGTAGTGGAATCGTGCCACACTGAACCCACTCACCGCAAGGGATCACCAAGACGGAAGCAGGAGCACCCAGATGAGAGTCGCAGTCATCGGAGCCGGACGCATGGGAGCCATCCGAGTTGAGGACCTCACCGCCGATCCACGGGTCAGCGAGGTACTGATCACAAACCGCACCGAGGTAAAAGCCCAAGACCTTGCCGACAGGTTCAGTGCCACAGCGGTCCCGTGGGGCGACCCAGAACTCGAGGCCGCCGATGCCTTCGTGATCACCACCGGCACCGACACCCATGTGCAGCACCTGGAGCACCTGCTCCCCCTCGCCAAACCGATCTTGTGTGAGAAACCCATCGCGTTAACCCTTCGAGAAACCGCTGCCATGATCGAGCTGGCACAGCACACCGGAAGCGCGTTGCAGATCGGCTTTCAACGCAGATTCGATGCAGGTCTGCAGAAACTCCAACAGGCAGTTCAGACAGGTTCCATCGGATCCATCTATAACTTGACTCTCATCGCCCACGATCACACTCCCTCCACCCGAGAGTTCATCGCCGGCAGCGGGGGGATTTTCCGAGATATGCATGTGCACGATTTTGATCAGCTGCGCTGGATTACCGGTGAGGAAATCACTCGAGTCTTTGCCACAAGTACCGTCCGCGAACATCAGCAGTACGCCGAGTTTGACGATGCAGATTCCGCACTCATCCACGCCACCACAACCAGTGGAATCCAAGCGGCCATCACAGGTACCCGACACGACGCGGTGGGGCACGATGTGCGCGTTGAGCTTTTCGGCTCAGCCGACTCTTTGAGTGCCGGGCTCAACTCCCGAACCCCTCTACACATCACCGATGGTCAACTAGATATTGCCATCAACCCTTATTCGGGGTTTGTTGACCGCTTCCGTGCGGCTTTTCGCGAGGAGACCCAGGCCTTTGTGAGCCTCGCGGCCGGCGAGATCGAGAACCCTTGCCCACCGGATTCGGCGTTGGAAAGTTTGCGGGTGGCGATTGCATGTGAGATCTCAGTCAAGACCGGGCAACCGGTTCTCGTATCCGACGTGTCAACTGAAGAGAACTAAGTAGAACGATTCATGTCTGCGAGTAAACCGACAATTCACGACGTTGCTGCGCGGGCAGGCGTCTCTAAATCGCTGGTATCACTCGCTTTGCGGCAATCGCCCAAAGTAAGTCCGGCGAGCCGTGCCGCGATCCTTGCGGCAGCCTCGGAGTTGGGATACCGAACAAATGCTGCTGCGCGCAGCCTCGCTGATCGACGCAGCCGCACTATCGGGGTGCTCGTATTGGACTTACATAATCCGATCTTCGCCCAGATCCTCGATGGGGTTCAAACCGAAGTGCGCTCACATGGGTACAGCGTGATGTTGGTAACCGGCAACTCTGATCCTGCCACCGAACAAGCAGAGATCGACAAACTCCTCGAATTCCAAGTGGAGGGTTTGATTCTGATTTCCCATCGCATGAGCGATGCCACAGTTCGAGAATTTGCCCGTGAGGTTCCCGTTGCAATCATCACTCGTCAGGATGTGAGCGATTCCAACATCGCCACAGTCAGTAATGACGATATCCGTGGCGCCCAATTGGCTGTGGAGCACTTGGTTCGACTCGGGCATACCCGTATTGCCCACATATCTGGCGGCGAAAACACGGTGTCCGCGGATCGCGAACGCGGCTACCGCATTGCGATGAGTCACGCAAAACTCGACGCGCACATGTGTGTGGTACCCGGAGCCTTCACCGATCTGGGTGGGTACAACGCCGCTCGCACCGCTCTTGCGGCCGATCCTGCGCCCACCGCACTCTTTGTGGCCAACGACATTGCGGCTGTCGGGGCGATTGCCGCGATAGAAGAGTCCGGCCTTTCGGTGCCAGATGACGTGTCGATTATCGGATATGACGGAATGGCCTTAGGCGCACTGCGCAGCTTGAACCTCACCACGATCGCCCAACCGCTGACCGAAATGGGACAACTCGGCGCGCGAGCACTTTTTGCACGCTTAGAAAACCCGGATGAGCCAAGTGCGCACACTGCGATGAATCCCGAGCTCATCGAGCGCGGGACCACCGCAGTGGCCGTGCAGTAACCGCTCTACGAATTTTCGTCGACGTAGTAGGCCTTCACCTGTGGCATCACCGGGCGCATCATGAATTCCGGCCGGCGCAAACCTGAAGCTGTGGGACCTGGCCTCGTCTTCGCCATCCATTCGCGGTAGACCTCGCGAGATTTCGCGGTGTCTACAACAACGTCGCCGTACTTGTCTTCCTCATGTGCCTTTTCAATCACGATCTTCTGATGCCAGCAGTGCATGCCAGACCAGGTGTCAGGATGAACGGCAAACGCGAGGTTCTGGTGCACGCCTGGGTCTTCCCAGTTGATTCGCATGGAATCAGAATCCTTACTGACAAAGGGGCGAATGCCTTCTTTGTAGCGCAGACGCCAACGGCCATCTTCCATTTTGCCGACGTCGACCTTCCCGGTGACCCAACGGCTACCAGCCTCATCGGTGGTGCGCCAGCGACCCATGTGGTGAGACATCGCGATGACACCCGGCCGGATTGCCTCCGTTGACCAAATGCGGGCCACGAAATAGCCGATCTCAGTGTTGATACGCACCATGTCGCCGGTGACCATTCCCAGACGCTTGGCATCGACGCTGTTCACCCAGACCGGGTGCTTGTTACTGATCTCATTGAGGTACTTGGCGTTACCCGATCGTGTGTGAATCAAGGTGGGCAATCGGAACGTGGGTACCAACACCATTTCGCCCTTGGCCGGATCAATCTCGCGATGGTTCACATGCGACTGGATGTACACAGGTGCTGCGTGCTCTGGCCAACCGAATTCAGCCATTGATGGGGAATACAACTCCAGTTTGCGCGATGGCGTGAGCCAACCTGCCACCTCTGAACCGTCATCAAGAACCACACCGACTGCGCCAGCTTCGCCGACCAGCGGCTTTTGGGTTTCGGGAGTGATGGGTTTGCGCAGTACCCCGTTCTCATCAGCAACGGCACCATCACGCTCTGCCGGTGTCAGTGCCCGTTCATCCTGACGGTAAATGTCAGTGGCGATTTCAACAGCGCCGTACTTGCGCATGTATTCAAGCGGTGAAAGACCCAACTTCTCGGCCTTTTCCGGGAGTCCGGGCACGTTGTTATCAAAGATGTAGCCGTAGTAATCGTCGACGGTTACCTTCTCCCCTGGGCGCCCTGGTGCCTCGAAGTACTTGCGGATGCCTAGCGAACCATCTGGATCGATGCGCCAGGAAAGTTCAAACCAGAACTCGGTCTCTTCCCAGACCTCTCCTGGGTTTGAATCGCGGGTATCACCAATCTTCTCGCCCATTTTTTCCAAGGCGACGCGGCGCACCGGCTGACGGAAGCCCAGCCATTTACCTGCGTATTGCTCGTAGGACTGGGTGTCGTGGCGTTCAGTGCTGTGCCCAAATGGCAGCACATAATCGGCCCAGACAGACGTCTCATTCCAGGTGGGGGTCATTGCCACATGACATCCCACCAAGTTCTCATCAGAGAGCGCCTCAATCCAACTGAAGCCATCGGGGTTTGTCCACACCGGGTTGTAGACCCGACTGAAGTACGTGTCGATCTTGCCCCGACCTTCGAGCAAGAAGTGCGGAAGCAAGATGGAGAGCTCGTTAGTCGACATCGGGAATTCGCGTGGCCAGAGCAGTTCGTTCCACGAGTCGTGGCCACCGGGCATATCCGGGCCATGCGGAATGAACTTGTTCCAACCGTTGGGGCTGGTGCCACCTTTTTGACCGATGCTGCCGGTCAACACGGTCAGGAAGAACAGAGCGCGAGCAACCGCCCAACCGCCCAAGTTTCCGGCGCTGGCCGCCCGCCAGGTATGCGCGGCGAGTTTTCCGTTGCAGCCAGCGACGATTTTGGCGACCTTCTCCAGTTGCGCCACCGGGATCCGGCACTCCTCAGCTGCATACTCAAAGGTGTACTTCTGGTAATCCTCGGTCAGTGCGGCTTTGAAGGTGGAAAAATCTGTAGCGTCTTGATCGGGGTGCATGTTTTCCATGTAGGTGCGCCAGTTGACCCACCGTTGGATGTAATCCCAGGCCACCTGATCGGTACGCAAGATGTAGGCCGCAATGGCTAGCAGCATTGCTGCCTCGGTTCCGGGCCACGGTGAGACCCAGACATCTGCATGCGATGCAGTATTGGAAAGCCGCGGATCAACGACCACCAGCTTTGCTCCGCCGCGCACCTTTGCATCCATGATGCGCTGTGCGTGCGGGTTGAAGTAGTGGCCCGATTCAAGGTGACTTGAGAGCAGCAGAATCACCTTGGCATTCGCGTGATCGGGCGAAGGCCTGTCGTAACCGCCCCACAAGGAATAGCCAAATCGCGCGCCCGCTGAACAGATATTGGTGTGCGTGTTGTTTCCATCGACACCCCAGGCAAGCAGCACGCGCTCGATGAATCCATCTTCGCCGTGTCGCCCAACGTGATACATGATCTCGTTTTTACGGTCTTCGACGATTGCCTTGCGAATCCGACCGGCGATGTCATCCATTGCGTCATCCCATGAGACCCGCTCAAACTGGGCACTGCCACGTGGGCCGACTCGCTTCATGGGATAGAGGATGCGCTCAGGATCCGAAGTTTGATTGATCGTGGCTGGACCCTTTGCGCAGTTTCGGCCGCGTGAACCTGGGTGAGCCGGGTTGCCCTCGATTTTGACGACCTCTTTGGTCTCCTTATCCACGAACGCCAGCAGGCCGCAGGCAGATTCACAGTTGAAGCATGTGGTGGGCACCAGCATGTAGTGCTTCTCAACCTTGCGTGGATGTGCTTTCGCGTCGTACATAACGACGTCGTCCCAGGTATCAACTGGTGGGTAGTTCGAGACGGTCTCACGGATTCGGAGTCCGTGGAACTCGGGAGCATCGCTGTTCACCGGTGACGCAGACGGTCCCCGCCCGACGGTGCTTTCTGGGTCACGTGGCTTCATCTGAACTGCCCCTTCGTGGTCTTTTGACGTCGTGATGGATTAGGAAAGCGGTGGGTCTTGGCCAGCCATCACGAAGATTTTTTCGTGAAGGAACAGCGCCGGTTGGACCAGCAGGCCAGCTATCACGCCAAGCCAGATTCCACCACCGAGAGCAGCTCCCACGGCAACAGCAGCGCCCAGTAGCGAGAGTCCTACCGAACCGAGCCAGAACGTGCGTGCGTAACGCCCGTGTGTGATGGCGTGGGCTGCGATCGAGGCATTGCGGGTCGGATGCTTTCCGCCGTACTCCACCGCTGTGATCAGTAGATGCGCAATGACGCCCGCCACTAACGCCCACGCCAGCCAGGTGATGCTTGAGGATTCAGGGGTGAAGACCGCGGCCAAAATCAGCAGCGCACCTGAGCCGACCATGACAGCCTGCGCCTGGAGGTGCCAGAAGAGCACCGGCGACTGCCAGAGGTCTCGGCCTTCAGCCTGACCAAAGAGGAATGCCGTGTAACCAGCACCCATCGCTGCTGCCGGTATTGCCGGCCAAGCGAGCCAGTCGATCGCACCGATCGTGTTGGCAAGGCCAAGCACGTCTGCTGCACCGGCAAGGAACCAGAGCCCACTGACCGCGCCCAGCAAGCCGAGGAAAATTCCTCCGATTGCCAGCCATGATCGCCTATTCAACATGAATGGATTGAGCAGGAAGATGAATCGCTTTGGCTGCTTCAGGTCCCATACCAGGAGCACAGCGGTGAGGAAGAGGAACAGCACCGAGATGAACGGCGCAACCACGGTGAACAGATCGCTTCGATCAGCGGTGGTGAGAATCAGAAGTGCTGCCACCAGCAAAGCGCCAGCACTGATGGATTTGGTCCAGAGGTAGGTCCATACTCGCCACCCCCACGCGTGCGGATGCGCGGTGTTCAAGGTGGTACGAGCCCGTGTGAGTGGATCACCTGGCAACTCAGCGGCGGTCGCAAGGCGCAGTGGATCAGCATCCGCCCAGAGGTAGGTGCCATCAACGGGTGCTGCCAACGGGTCAAGAACCGACTGGTCTGCCCCTACGTAATACACGTTGGGCCGGGTGCCTTGCTCTGGGGTGCGGACGTTGATCGGCTCAATACTCAAGAACTTGCTGATACCGCTGGTCGGATCGTCGATATCACCCATCCAGATCGATTCGGTGGGACAGACTTGAACACAAGCGGGCTCGAGTCCCTGATCAATTCGATGGGCACAGAAATTGCATTTTGCTGCCGTGTGCGTGTTGTCATCTATGTAGATAGCGTCGTAAGGGCACGCCTGCATGCACATCTTGCAGCCGATGCACAGGGCGTTATCGAAATCGACAATGCCGTCGGGCCTGATGAACAGCGCCTGCGTGGGGCAGCCAGTTACACATGGCGCATCCGTGCAGTGGTTGCACCGCATCACGCCCATCTCACGCGTGGTGGTGGGGTACTCGCCCTTGTCTACATATTTCACCCACGTGCGAAATTGCCCAACGGGAATGTCGTGCTCGGTCTTGCATGCCACCGTGCAGGCATGGCAACCAATACAGGTCCGTTGATCAATGGCAAAGCCGTAGCGCACAGAATCACTTCTTCCGGATGTAGAAACGCAGTACGTCGCCCTCTTCGGATGACTCGATCAATTCATTACCCGTTTGGGATGCCCACGCCGGGATATCTGATCGTGCACCGGTATCGGTAGCCTCCACAAGAAAGACCTGTCCAGGTGCCAATTCCTTGGCGGCCTTTGAGGTGAGCAGCACGGGCATCGGGCACGACTGACCTTTAGCGTCAACTGTGGCTGCGATGTCTTCCATTGGTACCCCGATCAAGTAATGGACACCGTCGTGTCCGTTGGTAGGTATTAGATAAACAGATTGATTTGTGACTGAGACATCTTCTGTAGTGCAGTCGCGGCACCGACTGGCTCGCCAAGACCCGGGCGCATTTGAGAAGCTTTGACCCCAAGCAGGTCCATTGTCATTTGGCAAGGCCACATCTTGACGCCCATGTCCTGACAAATATCGAACAATTCCTCCGGCGGCATCAGCTTGTTCTTGCCAGCCACTTTGCGCATCATCCAGCTGCCCATGCCGCCCATGTTCAACTTAGACAACTTTGCTTTTTTCATACCTGGGGCATTCATACCGGCCAGCATCTTGGTCATTGGGTCATAGCCAGTGATTCTCACGTCGTCTCTTACCAACGGAAACAAACCCCAGAAAGTGAAGAAGACGGTCACGTCCATGCCTGATGCAGCGCCAGTGGAACTCAGGATCATGGTTGGCCACAACTTATCTAGATCACCGCTGAAAGCAATGATCGTCATGGAATTTGGGTCTTTGGCTTCCTCGGTCATAATCGCCTCATTTCTGGACCGATACCTCTGGAACGGTGCCTATGATCTGACCGTAGATGTCCGGACACGTTGAGGCAAGTACTTCCCAACAATTTATTGATATTTATACATTTAGCCGGAATCCCGGCCAAATTTGTATTAGCGTCTGCGCATATACCGTGATCCTCAACGGAGGTTGATATGCCCACATCAGTGACTCCTGCTGAGCTTTACTACGAGATTGAGCACGGCCATGTGCCCTTGATTCTCGACGTGCGGAATCAAGACGAGTATGCGACGTGGCAGATTGAGGGGCCTGCCCCGGTCGCAATGCGAAACGTGCCGATCTGGGTTGCTGTCGAGGACATAGACACCCTTGCTCCAGAGGTGCCAAACGGAACTGTGGTCGTGTGCCCGCATGGCAATGGTGCAGGGATGCTGCATGAACTCCTTGCGGAAAAGGGCATCGAAACTCGAAACCTCGAGGGCGGTACCACTGCATGGGCACAGCTGCTTGTAGCCAAAGCCCTGCCACATCTGCCCGAAGGCATGGTGGGCTGGCAAATGCAAAGACCAGCCAAAGCTTGCCTGTCCTATGTGCTCGGGGTACCCGGTCGCAATGCCGTGGTGATTGATCCGGCTCGCTTTCCAGATGCCTACTTGGCTCTTGCCGAAGAACACAGGATGACGATCACCCATGTCATAGACACACACGTGCATGCCGACCACATCAGTGGCGGCCCGGACATGGCTGTCGCGCTCGGTGCGGAATACCACCTTCCACTCGAGGATGCCGGTGGTTCGGTGCCATTCGAGAACCGCCCACTCATCGATGGTGAGGTTCTCGATCTGGGCGACGTACACATCTCCACCCTCGCTATCAAAATGCCCGGGCATACCCCCGGCACCACCTGCGTTCATATCCCGGGCCACCTGTTACTCACCGGCGACACCGTGTTCGTTCGAGGTGTCGGAAGACCCGATCTCACCGGCCAAGCTGATGAGCTCGCCAAAGAGCTTTTCTTCACTGTTAACGACAAACTTCGCCCGCTCGATCCGGCCACGATGGTGCTGCCAGCGCATTGGTCCACCCCGGATGAAGTGGGCGCCGACGGATTGGTTCGCACCGATCTCGGTCACGTTTTCGAGTCGACGCTGTTGAACGAAGAGGACCTCATGGCCTTCGTCCAGGAGATTGTTACGTCGCTACCCAGCGCTCCAGCCTCGTACGACACCATCCGGGAAGTCAACGCTGGCCGGAAAGTCTCTGCCGATGAACTGGAGTTCCTCGAAATCGGAAAGAACCAATGCGCCGCCAGTACCACCCTGTGATCTAGCGCTTAGGGCATGATTGCGCCATGGACCGCGAATTATCGATTGAAATTCATGAGTTGCATGCTCGGATCTGCAAGGCCATTGCCGATCCAAAGCGCTTGATGATCATTACTGAATTACGTAACGGCCCCATGACAGTCAATGATCTAGCTGACGCACTCGGGATGTCACAGTCCAATACAAGCCAGCATTTAGCAGTGCTTCGGGATCGGGGCGTCGTTCAGGCGGATAAGGACGGACTCAACGTCATTTACTCATTGCGTAGTAAGAAAGTCGTAAAAGCAATCGACCTGCTTCGCGAGTTCATGGCCGAGGAGTTAAGTGGCACAACCAAGATTGGTAAAGCGGCTAGCAAGATGAGCACCACATCCAAGCGGAAAGCAGGCTAAACACATTTTGGCGAGCGCCTCATTGGCGCGGCCGCCAGGGCAACGGCAACCAATCAACGTTCGCACCTTCCTTTGCACCACCTTCATAGATGACTGCCCACCCGTCAGCCCGTGAGATCCCTCGCAACATGGCCGACGACGCATGATCAACACCCACAAAATCCCCAGAATCATCTGATCCGAGAACGAGGCGAGTAGCAGTTCCCGAGGAACGCAAATCTTCAGATAACCGAATCGATCCCAACGGTGTGATCGGCCTACCGAGCAGGCCATCGAGCACCGGGGAAGCCACGGTCACCATCGCCACCAGCGCAGAGAGCGGATTTCCAGGCAGTCCAATAATGGGAGTGCTAGAGATTAAGCCCAACATCATGGGATGTCCCGGGCGAACGTCAACCCCATCGAAAACCAGCGAACCCGCTGCATTCCCGATGGCTTCGCGGAGATGATCGCGATGTCCGCGCGACGTGCCCCCGGTGGTGATCACTGCGTCAACATCGTGCACCGACGCCTTGAGCACTTGCGTCAGATCGTCGAGGTCATCACCAACCTGCACTGTGTCAATGACAACTCCACCAAGCCGATCTACCCACATCGGAATCTGAACCCCGAGTGCATCGCGCACTTTCCCAGATGCGGGAATGCCGGATACGACGACTTCATTACCCATCACGATCAATCGAATACGCGGTTGCTTGCGAACAACAGCAGCATCATGACCAGAAGCAGACAGCAGGCCGATGAGTGCTGGATTTAGTCGCGCACCAGCCACGGCAAGGATCGCTCCCTCCTGGCATTCCTCCCCCGATGGGCGAATATGTGTCTTGCTGGAGTCGTAGTCAGGATCTCGCAAAGTCAACTCATCGCCGGTCACAACGGAGTCTTCCCAGGCGATGATGCGGTCTGCTTCTTCTGGAACCGGGGCACCTGTAGCGATTCGGAGCGCATCTCCATCATGAAGATGCGCTACGGGCGCATCACCAGCAGAGACAGTCCCGGCGATCTGCCAAGGGCCAGCCGAGCGAACCGCCCACCCGTCCATTGCGGCGGTGGGAAAACTTGGCAGAGGAAACAAGGCTGGTACGTCTTCACTCACGATGCGCCCGTCAGCTTCAGCCAGTTGTACTGATTCACTGCCCATCTGAACCACGCTTGCCCACGCTGCTGCACGCGCCTGCATCCACGAAACATGCATCACGAATCGTTCACTACTCCCGAGCCGCCCATTCGTCGCTGAGTACCTTGATGACTTCCGCACAGCGTTGTGCATCTGCACCGCCGGCAACAGCTAGTCCGACTAGGTAAGCGGTGACTGGCGCTGAAGGCCGCTCAACTTGATGGGCTGCGTACTTGGCTACATCCAAGATCGGCCCGTATTCACTAGGTGCTGAAACTCCCAGCGCCTCAGACACAATTCCTACCCATTCATCAACCCGCGCTTGCTGATCAGGTTCCATGGCGATGTCCTTCTTTCACAATTTCGTGGACGATTGCAAGGTCTTCAGGAGTATCTATGTCTAGCGCCATCACACTATCGGCCTCGGGTATGGGCACCCGCGAAATAGTGAGACCGCCAACGAGCGATTTCATGGCAATACCAGATTGCACTTTGCCGTCAATCCACAAATGTTCGGACGCAGCCCGCAGGGCATCGGTTGAGTACACGGCACTTAGCCATTGCTCTCGTCCGGTTCCATCAATCGGGACCAGACCCTGATAGCCGGCCGCCTGATCCCATGCTGCAACTAGGCGTTCCACCAGCGGTGCAGCAAAGGGCATATCGACAGCCAGCAGCGCAACCAGAGCAGTTCTCACCTGGGGCAGGAATGCCACGAGAGCCGAAGCTGGACCACCAGAAAATTCCACGCCAAGTTCATGAGTGTGGCCGGCGGGCAGTTCGGCCGTGAGCCGGCTGCGCAAACTTCGCCCCGCCACGACAAGTGCGGCTTTATCTTCCCCTAGCCGAGTGCCAGCTCCGCCGGTGAGCAATAAGTACGTGCAATCTGCCAAAGGTGCCCGTTCAGCCAGCTACCCGTGACGCTTGCACTTCAGCCTCTTGCACCACGCGCTGCAGACTTGAAACAGCCACAGTGAGATCTCCATTCCAACGATCTGCCTTCACACACCAGATCACTCGGTCTTGAGCCTCTTCGACTGCAGAACGGGCATCCGATGCTGGCGCTGAAATAAGGCGAGTGATCACCCGATCACCAGCTGCGATCCAGGATTCCGCAAGTTGCAGGTGGCCAATCTCTTTTGTGAGCACTTTGACCTCGGCACCAGGGTGATCAGACGTAGGAGCAATATGTTGCAGCCTATTTTCGGCTCGCCCAACTGCCATCAAGAGAGCAGATTTCATCACATCGTGAATATGCGACTTGCGAATGGATTGAGTGAGTTCCTCGCACGCATGGCGCGCAGCTGTTTTGGCCGCGAAGAACCTGTCTTCACTTCGATGCGGTCGATGTTTGGCAGCCAAGCGGCTTTCGCGAGTGGGTCCGGTCTCTGGATGAATCATCAGGCGCCCCTTTCGATGTGAGGAGTCACGCTGGTTCGCGTATCTACATCGTCGCTCAATTCCCGGTGAGATGCGGGTTGAACACGCAAATTGGACAGAGTTGCGACGGGCAGTTACAGACGTTCATCCGCAAGATTGGACAGTGCCGATCGGACATTCCACATGGCTGGGAAGAATTGTCGGTCACGAAGGCCACCGATCACCTCGACCGGGGTTCCTTGGGTGCCCTTGACATGCAGGCCGATGGTTCGCTCCACCACTCGAAAGTGCCGGTCGCGCCACTCAATGAACATTTCATCAAGAGTCATCAGCGACTCCGCGAGGTCGAAGAGATCGTCGTGATCGAGATGATCAACAAAGAGGGTCTCCAAGGTGAGTCCGGCGGTCGCGAGTAGGCCTTCTAGCCGTGAACCCAGCACCGGCATCATTGTGCGGATGAGGTTGAACCCAGGTGAGTCGAATCCAGATCCATGGCCGAGAGCTTTTCGAACCTGCTGGTAATCCCAGGGCGACATCTGCTCGAGCATGTCAAGGGCCTCGATGCACGACCGAACACACATCTGCACCCGGTTCAGATGCCGCAAGGCGGGGCGAATTCGATTCTCATCAAGCAAAGCCAATGTGTAGGTGACCTCTGAGGCAGCCAGTTTCAACCACAGCTCAGAGGTTTGATGCACCACGGTGAAAAGCAATTCATCGCGGTGCACCCAACTAGCGGGTTCAGGCTGAAGGGCAAGCAATTCTTGAGTTCGAATGTAGCGCTGGTAGTCATTCTCGCCCAAACCGTTCAGGATCTGCTCTGCTCCAGATGTCATGCCCTCAGTGTGGCCGACATCTCGGCATATTGGTAAGAACGATCAGTCATTGATCCGCTGACGAGACCTTCCGATCCGCACTTTTCAGCGGTCATTACTTAACAGAGTGCAAAAACCTGAGGTCGGTTGCCTGAGTGAAGAAGGATGTGTCGAGCTTGCCCATCGCCTGAACATGATCAGTGGCCATGTGCGCCTCCCAGTGTTCTCGAGATGACCATTTCTCCATCATGACCAGCACTGCCTCACCATCACCCTGAACAAGGTCATACATCTCGCATCCCGATTCTGCCTGTGAAGCCGCAATGAGCTCTCCAAGGGCGGCCAACACCTCCGCCTTGTGCTGGGCGGCTGGGTAGATCGTGGCGATGAGATACAAGGGAGCAGGCATAAGGCAACCTTAAGGCTCGGTGGGGAACGATCTCGCACTCACTCCATACTGGCCAGCAACTCTGATAATGATGATGTACAAGCGTGTTCGTTTGCTCTTTAACTACGCCTGTTGCTGAGGATCACTTCGAATATTGAGAAGTTGCCGGACTGCAGCAACTCTCACATTTCCTTCTTCACTTGAGTCAATACCCAGGGCTACGCACAGCCGACCGATGGTGTCTTCAATTGCCTTGATTGAAACCCCGCGCTCTTGAGCAATTTGCGAATTTGTTTTGCCTTGAGCGACTAGTTGGAGCACTTGAATTTGTTTGCGCGTGAGAGCGCCCAGTGGCCGGTCAGCGTCGCGATCTTGCCGATATCTATCGACTTCTTGACCTCGCAGAACCGCATCAAGTGCGTCAACGAGAAGGTCGACGTTGGTCAACGCGGACTTGCGCAGATAGGCAACACCTTTCGGAAGTGATTCAGGCTCAACGGATGCAAACCGTTGGTCAGGAAGATTGGTGAGGAACACAATTCCGACGTGTGGTGCTTGGAGACGGATCGATTCAGCAACATCAAAACCATTTGGCCCCAGACCAAGATCTACATCTAGAACGATCGCATCCGGGTCGATTTGGGCGAAGATTCTCTTGGCATCAGCCGCCGAGGCAGCGGTGGTGACGAGGAATCCCTTGGCTTCAAGGGTGTGGGCCAGTAGCTCGCGCAAAAGCGCTTCGTCTTCAACGATGAGGATCGACCTACCGAACATGCTCATTACCCCCGATCTTTACCTGGGCCTCAATTCTGAATGCTTATCCTCATCAACCAGTTAATCTAGGAGACCAACTTCCCGGGCCACTCGATTGAGGTCGACTTTCGAGGAGAGTTGAATCCCGGCACTTGCGTACTTCTTTCGAATCCGCTTGATGTATGTAGCCACTGTGGATGGGGCGATCCCCAATTCCCGAGCGACCGAATACATAGTGGTGCCGGATGCGTAAAGACGGAGCACGCCCAGTTCTTGCGGGGTAAGGGGAACCGTTGGAAGTGCCGAATGACCAGACAATTCTGAGTGGCAGCGTGAGCACAGCATCGGTTCTGATCGCGCACCGACCTCAGAATCAACTTCTGGAAATCCAATGGACATGGGGTGGACGCTAGACCCCTGAGCTGCCACCTGAATTGGGGACACGGGGTCATCCCGGTGTTGACTATCGAACGCCCTCATAGCTCCGTATTGTTTGGCCATGCCCAAATTTCTTTTATCATGGATTCTTGGCCTGGGGGCCAACGCCATCGCCCTCATCCTCGCCAGCTTGCTCTTTAGCGGCTTTGATCTCAGCATCAACGGTTTCATCATTGCGTTGATCGTTTTTGCCCTGCTGAGTGCATTGCTGCCGTGGCTCATCCTCAAAGTGCTGTTGCGCCACGCCGGCTCGCTCATCGCGCTG
>CAIXFB010000128.1 GCA_903918595.1 uncultured Actinomycetes bacterium | reverse complement strand
AGTTGCGCCAGCACCTGGAGGGCGTCAGTGAGTTGAATCTCGCCGCCTTTGCCCGGTTTGGTTACCCGGAGGATCTCAAAGACAGCAGGATCGAGCAGATAGCGGCCGATCACCGCAAAGGAACTCGGCGCATCTTCAACCGCAGGCTTCTCTACGAGGCTCTGCACCTCGAGCACATCTGGTGCTGTCGTGGAACTCACCGCTGCACAGCCGTACAGCGAAATGCTTTCCCGTGGAACTTCCATCAGGCACAGCACGCTGCCACCGAATTCCTTGCGCACTGCGATCATCCGCTCAAGGACTGGGTCGCGTGGATCGATCAGGTCATCGCCGAGCAGCACGACGAATGGCTCGTCCCCAACGAAACTTTCGGCGACCAGAACGGCATGGCCGAGGCCGAGCGGGTTACCTTGGCGCACGTAGTGAATGCGGGCGAGATCACTCGACGCGGTCACCAGATCCAATCGCTCCTGATCACCCTTTTCACGCAGCACTTGTTCCAACTCCGTGTTGTGATCGAAATGGTCCTCAAGTGGGCGCTTGCTCCGACCGGTCACGAACAGCACATCGGAGAGTCCAGCCGCTACCGCTTCTTCAACGACGTACTGAATCGCCGGCTTGTCCACCACGGGGAGCATCTCTTTTGGGGTGGCTTTTGTGGCAGGGAGAAATCGCGTACCTAGACCCGCAGCTGGGATGACAGCCTTGCGCACTTCTCCGCTCATGCGACGACCCTACGCGTTTGGCCGGTCCGGTTCGGCAGGATGTGCCCTATGTCTGGGCATAAGCAGGATCCTGAGAAGGGTCCTGAGAAGGCTGAACTCAGGGGGCGGATCCGAGCCGCGCGCCGGGAGCGGCACAGTGCCGACGCCGATGGCAGACTCCGCACTCTTTCCGGCGAGGTAATCAGCCACCTGGTGCTGAGCGAACTCAATCGCCTAAGCCCGATTACTTCCGCAAGCATTGTCGCTGTTTACGTATCTACGGAAACCGAGCCCAACACAGCAATTCTGAGAGCCGATCTGCGTGCGAAGGGTGTCACCGTGTTGATTCCTCGCGTAGCGGGTGAATCACTTGAGTGGTGCGTCGATGACGAGCGGTTTCCGATGACGGAATCGCGTTGGGGGATCCCTGAGCCATCCGGGCCTGCTGTTGGAATCGGTGCTGCACCATTGGCGATGGCGAGCGCTGTCGTGGTGCCAGCTCTGGCAATCGATGCGAACGGTTTTCGTCTCGGCCAAGGTGGTGGGTTTTATGACCGCACTCTGGGCGAACTGGACAGCACCGTTCGACCACTTCTTATCGGACTTGTTCACGACGATGAATTCATTGACGCCACACCACGCGAAACACACGATTTGCAGGTCGATGTCATCGTGACGGAAAAACGCACTATTGCAGCAGTGAAGTGACTGACCACATGATGTAGAAGGCCAAAACGCAGCTGGCGGTCATACCGAGGACCGTGATCCAGAACATTCGGCGAGCTTCGCTCCACAATCGTGTTGCCGCCCAGCCAAAGCCCGAGAACGTTGTGAATGCTCCGCAGAACCCTACGAGCAGCATGAGACGCAGGTTTCCTGAAGTACCCGCGATAACAATGCCAGCTAGAGCGGAACCAACAACGTTCACCATAAACAGTCCGCGCGGGAAATCGGTCAGTGAACGATTGCGATTCGCAAGACTTTCGACGAGGTAGCGCAGGGGCGCACCGATCACTGCACCCAGAGCAACCCACAGATAACTGGTCATCATGAGGCTGCTCATGGGCCGGTCCTACGAGGTGCCGTCCGAAGCAGCGCACTCGCACGAACTCCGAGCGGAACCACGAGCAGGCCCGCGATCAACGTAGCGCCCATGTAGAGGAGAGCGGTTCCGATCTCCGCATCATTCGCAGTGATCACAACTTCAGCAGCAAACGCCGAGAAGGTAGTGAATCCACCGAGGAGACCGGTGACGAAGAAAACATGCACCCACGGTGGTGTGGCTGGTGTGAATCGCGCGGCCACCAAGCCAATGGCACAACAGCCCACCACATTGACCACGAGAGTGGCCCAAATTGTGGAGTGGATCAGCGGAGCAGATTGCTCAATGACAAAGCGTGCCAGGGAGCCCAGCACACCACCTAATGCAACGAGCAGCAATCGAGAAACCGTCACCTGCTGCACGAGGGAACCCTAGGTACAACTCACGATTTAGCACTCCTAGCCCGCGAGTGCTAATATTGGATCTTTCCGTGAGGGGTTTTTTCAGGAGGATCTGTGCCCACCTATGAGTACGAGTGTTCGAGTTGCGACGCCACCCATGAGGTTGTGCAAAAGATGACCGACGCAACTCTGACCGAGTGCCCAGAATGCGGTCACTCCCCCATTCGCAAACTCTTCACCGGTGTTGGCGTCGTCTTCAAGGGCTCCGGGTTTTATCGAACTGATTCCCGTTCGTCTGGCGAGAGCGGCACCGGCAGCTCGAGCAGCACGACTGCCACCAAGTCAGAATCCAAGAAGGCCGACACGAGCAGCAGCACTACGAGCAGCACAAGTCCCACGCCGAGCGCCCCTGCAAAAACGGAGTCGAAGAAGCCCGCCTCCTCAACCTAACGGTCAAGCTATGTGAGTGTCAGGCTGTGGATAGCCGTTCGACATGATCGACAAACCCACCTAGCGTCAGGCAAATGCGGCCACTTTCTCACCTGGCCACGCGCTTTCCCAAAGCCGCTCGCTCGCTGCAACGTCATCGGAGAATCGTAGCCGCAACAGTGGCCGGTCTCGGGGTGCTTTTCGCGCTAACGTCACTTCAACAATCTCCCGCACCAACGGTTCCCCTCAGTGAAAATCGCATCTCTGACAGTCTTCGGACCGGCGAGGTCGCAGTGCCGGTGACTCTCACGTCCGCATCATCTGCTTCAGCACTCAGCATCGGGGATCTCATCGATCTTGTCGGGACAACGCCGGAGGGTGCTCCTGAAGTTCTCGCAACCTCTGCCAGGGTTCTGCGCATCCCGATGAGTACTGGAGTGAGCAATTCATCGTTTCTGGTTGTGGCCGTTGACCAGTCACTTGGCACGACTCTTGCGCTCAGTTCAACCAAAAATAGCGGTGTGGCTGTCATTATTCGTGGTACGTCAACCAGCCAGTCATGAGGAGACACACCATGATCAAGGGATTCAGAGCATTTGTCCTTCGCGGAAATGTCATTGACCTCGCCGTTGCTTTTGTGGTCGGCGCTGCGTTCGCTTCCTTGATCGGCACCTTTTCTGAAGCACTTATTTCACCGATTGTGGGGATTTTCCTCGGCGGTGGAGTCGACGTAGGAACGGTCACCATCAATGGTCAGGTCATTGATTTCACAGCAATGATCAACGCCATAATCACGTTCGTTATCACTCTGTCTGTCATTTACTTCGTTTTTGTTGTGCCGATGAACAAGTACCGGCAGCGCACAGGTCAGGGCGACGTTGATGCCACACCCGCTGACGTGAAACTCCTCGGCGAAATCCGCGACCTACTCGCAGAAGGCAAGAGCAACTAGCAATTAGTTCGAACGCAAGGTGTATTCGTACTCAGGTTCAAGCGCGGTGATGCGGGGGAACTTCAGCGCGCAGCATTGCATCGAGAGAGTCAAAGCCGCCAGCATCGTCGCGCGTTTGTTCGGGTAGCAAATCAACATCGAGTTGAGCTCGCGGAATATTGACCGAGCCCAGTTCAGTGAGGGATTCATCCAATGCTGAACCGATCATCTTCAGCTCATCACGGTTAATCACGAATGGCGGAGAAATCTGCATCGAGCCATCCGCGAGTGGGCGCAGGATCACTCCGCGCGATCGGGTAGCGAACATCAATCGTCCAAGAATGGTTGGGTCTTCTGCCAAAACTGTCGGGTCGATAGTCACGGCGCCGAGTAGCCCTACGCCACTGCGCACATCGCTCACCCACGAGTGCCCACGCAACGGCGCGAGGGCACCTGAGAGCGCCAACGAAAGATCTGCAACCCGAGCAATCAGACCCTCGCGCTCGATGATGTCCAGGTTGGCCATTGCAGCAGCTGCTGCGCTCGCGTGACCGGAATACGTGTAACCGTGCCGCCATACGAGTCCAGGGGTATTCCAAAATGGCTCAGCAACTTTGCCCGACACGAAAACCGCCCCCATGGGCTGATAGCCAGATGTCAGTCCTTTTGCGGTGAGCATGATGTCTGGATCGAGGTCCCACAAAGTTGAACCGAACATGGAGCCCGTTCTACCAAATCCACAGATCACTTCATCTGTAACAAAGAGCACATCGCGCTCGCGGCACATTGCCCGGACTTCATCGAGATAGCCCTCCGGTGGCAGATATACCCCGCCGGCACCAATGATCGGCTCGCAGAAAAAAGCCGCAACGCGATCGGCACCAACGTCGTCGATCTCTTTGGCAAGTGCCCAGGGGTCATCCCACGCAACGTTTCGCACATTCGGGTCGAGTTCGCCATAACCGTCTTTGTTGGCCGGGATCCCACCAAGTGACGTTCCACCAAAATGCATCCCGTGATACGAGCGGGTCCGCGTAATGATGATCTGCTTGGTCGGTTGACCTTCCAGAATCCAATATCTGCGCACCAACTTCACAGCGGTATCGACCGCGTCAGATCCGCCACTGGTAAAGAAGATGCGCGCATCAGCCATCGGCGCCAGCTCAGCGAGGCGATCGGCCAGTTCGAGAGTGGACTGCGTCGCAAGATCACCGAAGTTGGAATAGGAGGCGATTTTGGACATTTGAGCAGCGACGGCAGCAGCGATCTCCGAGCGCCCATGACCCACGTTGCAGTACCAGAGCCCGGCGGTGCCATCGAGGTAGTCACGCCCATCGGCCCCGGTCACATAAGCGCCGTGGCCTGATGCAATAACAAAGTCGTTGCCCGCAACAGCGGACATATCGGCGAAGGGATGCCAGAACGCGTGAGACATAGTGATTTGAGTGTAGTGCCCGTATCACGTGAGTGGGCTACGGTCTTGCCATGTCTCGACGATTCGTGCTCTTTGGAGCAACCGGTTACACAGGACGCATCACGGCGGAGGCCCTCACTCGTGCCGGGATGGCGCCAGTTCTAGCTGGCCGCTCAGCGCAGGCGCTCACTGGAGTTGTCGAGGAACTCACTCCGCTGGCACCCAGCGGAGCCACCCCCACCTGGCAGGTCGCCGACATCAACGATCCGGCGTCGGTTCGAGCGCTGCTCACTTCTCACGATGACGTTCTGATTTCCACAGTTGGCCCGTTTTCACTCATTGGGAATCCCGCAATCGAGGCCGCGATCGACGCCGGCTGCGTCTACATCGACTCAACGGGTGAGGGCGCATTCATCCGTCGGGTCTTCGAGGAGTACGGCCCCCTCGCCGAGCAGACTGGCGCCCGCCTCCTCACCGCGTTTGGCTATGACTTTGTTCCTGGCAATCTTGCTGGCGCGATTGCGCTAGCGAAGTCCGAAGGATTGGCCCGTCGCGTCGAGATTGGCTACTTCGTGCGCGGTGGTTTCGGGATGAGCAGTGGCACCAAAGCCAGCATGATGGCCGCCGTGATGCAGCCGTCATATGAATACTTGGGTGGCGTCCTCGCAACTAGCAAGGGCAAACCCGCTGTTGCTTCCTTTGACATTGGCAGTGGAAAAATGCGCGACGCAGTTGCCGTTGGCGCAACCGAACAATTCGCACTGCCCCGGATCGATCCAAAACTTGATGACGTGGGTGTATTCCTCGGCTGGAGCGGATCCATGTCTGGCGCCGCGAGTGCGGGAATCGCCGCAGCTGCGACTGCTGCAAAGGTTCCCGGTGTT
>CAIXFB010000127.1 GCA_903918595.1 uncultured Actinomycetes bacterium | reverse complement strand
TTAGACACAATCACTGAGAAATTTCCCGCACTAGCCATCGACTCATCGATCTGGGAGAGCCTGACCAGTGCGAACGAGGCCAAACACCTAGTCAGTGTCCCTCTGTACGCATCGGGCATTACCGTCGGATCATTCGGGTTTCTCAGTGCCCAATCACGCCAATTCATCGAAGACTACGAACCCATCATTTCTTCACTCGCGTCTGCTCTTGCGCTCTGGATCACCCATCCACGAATGCAGGCGCACGTTCAAACAACTGGATTCTCCGGAGCCTTCACTGATTTTCTGCACCTCACCCCGAGGCAGGTCCAAATCCTTCTCCTTGTCGAGGAAGGTAAGTCAAATGCCTCAATTGCGCATTCGCTGGGCTACTCGCTCTCAACGGTCAAGCAGGAACTGCGACGCACCCTGAACGCCCTTCGAGTGGAGAAACGCCTGGAAGCCGTAACACGCGCCCGTGAACTGGGGCTACTGACCGATCCCGGTTGAGGTAACTGCTTGGATGACGCGTGACCAGCATCATTTTCGGATTAGGCACTGCTGTCTTCTTCGCCTGCAGCACGCTCCTCTCCGACCGAGCAGTTCGGCGCATTGATCCCTGGTCAGTGGTTGCCTGGGTTACGTTTTTTGGTCTTATCTGGACCACTCCTTTTCTCCTTGCCGGCGGCATCCCGGAAACTTTGACAACTGACGTGGTGCGGTGGATGGCTGTCGCGGGGCTAGGGAACGTTGGTGGGCTGGTTCTCGCCGCGTTTGCCCTGCGCATCGGGAAAGTGGGCGTTGTCGCCCCCATCGTGGCAGCAGAGGGTGCGATCGCCGC
This sequence comes from uncultured Actinomycetes bacterium, assembly GCA_903918595.1. Classification (GTDB taxonomy): domain Bacteria; phylum Actinomycetota; class Actinomycetes; order S36-B12; family S36-B12; genus CAIXFB01. The sequence goes on along the minus strand of CAIXFB010000127.1, from coordinate 16,572 downwards.
AGTGGTTGCTGCCTCCCTTGGGGAGAGCATCGCCCCGATCATCGCTTTTTTTCTTTTTCTCATCGTGATCGGTGTGATCATCGCGGCCGCCGGACCAGACCCGGCGCCCATCGAGAATGAGCGTCCCGTGTTGGCGGCACTTCTGGCAACCGCAGCGGCCTTGAGCTTTGGTCTATCCCTGTTCGCCACCGGCTACATCAGCGGAGATCTCCCATCGGCCTGGGTGTTGTTGCCCGCCCGGCTCGTGGGCAGTGTGGCGATCTTCCTGCCGCTGCTACTGACCCGCCACCTGCGGATCACCAGATTGGCGCTGCCCTTGGTGATCGGCATGAGCATCACCGAATTCCTTGGTTTTTGGTCGTTTTCATTAGGTGCACGAGATGCCGTAGGAGTGACGTCGGTGCTGTCCTCCCAGTTTGCGCCGATCGCCGCAGTTGCGGCCTACTTCTTGTTCAAAGAGAAACTCGGCCGCATCCAGATTGCCGGCGTTGTGTTGCTCGTGTTTAGCGTGAGCGCGCTCACTTTCGTTACAGCCCAGTGATCTCAGCGATTGTCACGCCCCACGTGCGTATTGCATCACGCAGCTCACGAGTATGCGTAGCACCATCTGCATTCCCACTGTTCACGATCACGGAGTAGCGCACCTCGGCTCGCGGCCCTTTCACGACCCCAACATCGACCAGCACTCCGCTATCGGTGCCCGTCTTATTCCATAGCGTCACTGGCGCAGATGGGTCAGCGTGGGCAAGTGGGTCAAGTCCAAAGGCACTGGCAACGAGTGACAGATCAGTGTTGAGCTGCAGCCATGAGGAAACCCGAGCACCCGGTGATCCGGGTGCGCTTTCGGCGATTGCCGTGACCAATGTGTGCAACTCGCGCGCGGTCCCTTCAGCTAACCTGGGCGCAGTGCTCTCATCGCGCACATCGCGCACCAGATCGAGCAGTTTCGTGTCGGAAAGACCCCATGCATTCGCTGCACCCCAGACTGATGGCAGGCCAATGTTTTCGATGAGGGCGTTTGTTGCCCAATTATCACTCAGCGATGCGACAAGAACGACGAGATCATGAAGTGACAAGTTCACTGCATCGAGGTGTTGCCAGAGCCCGGAGTCCGCCACTGGCAGCGCTGTTGCACGTTCGATGTGGATTGCTTTCAGTTCGTCGTCGGAAAAGCGTTGTGCGATGGCGAGTAATAGCAAAATCTTGCCCACACTCGCGATGGAAAGCACCGCATCGGGGTTCTCTTCCATGAGAACCTCACCGTTGGAATCAGAAACAACGACCGACCACACCGAAGCCATCGCAACTACCCCTTCAGTGTTACTCAGTTGGGGTCGTGGTCTTCGTCTTCGCGGTGTACCAGCTCAGAATGGAAGGCTGGCTTACACACTGCGAGGTAACGGGCGCCATCCGGTGCGGTGTAACGAACCCACTCCCCCGCGCGCGTATGAATGCCTTGCCCAGAGTTCACCAGCAGCGGACCATCTTCGGTCTCGACAAGGAGTGAACCCTCAAGCACCACGGTGTACTCATCAAACTCTGGGGTCTGGCCGGGCTCTTCCCATCCGGCGGGTGCATTCATGAGGGCGATCGAAATTGCATCCTCACCAGTGGTGGCGTTTCCGAAGTACTCCTCGATGCTCTTGCCACCGGGAACCGGAATTTGCACTGGACCTGGAATGAACTCAGCCACGGGACTCCTCATTGATGCGTTCGATAACTAACGGAAGACGATCAACTACTGACCCTACGGGTCCGATGGCCACTGCATCGACCAGTGCCTCTTGAGCGAGGGCAAAGCGAGCACTCTCGTCAGTGAACAACGTCATGATGGGAGCCCCAGCAGCGATTTCATCACCAGGCTTGGCGTGCAGAAGGATTCCTGCACCCGGACTCACCGGATCTTCCTTGCGCGCCCGACCAGCGCCGAGGCGCCACGCTGCGATTCCCACTGGCAGTGCATCAAGCCGGGTGAGCACCCCGGTTTGATCTGCTCGGATGACGAAATGTTCTTTGGCAACCGGCAGCGGAGCGTGCGGGTCACCACCTTGTGCAGCGACCATCGCGTTCCACACATCCATGGCGCTGCCATCTCGCAAGGTGTCGGCCGGATCCTTGCCAGTGATACCAGCAAGATCGAGCATCTCTCGGGCGAGCGTGATGGTCAGTTCGATCACATCGGCCGGTCCCCCGCCCGCGAGCACTTCAACGGACTCCGCGACCTCAAGTGCATTACCAACAGCAAAACCGAGTGGAACGTCCATGGCCGTAATCAACGCTCGTGTACGCACACCAGCATCGTTGCCCAGTCGCACCATGGTTTCCGCGAGGCGCCGAGCCATCGCTGGATCAGACATGAAAGCCCCGCCGCCGGTCTTCACATCAAGAACTAGTCCCCCAGCACCCTCAGCGATTTTCTTGCTCATGATGGAACTTGCGATCAACGGGATCGCCTCGACAGTTCCGGTCACATCACGCAGCGCATACAGCTTCTTATCGGCTGGGGCCAAGCCATCACCAGCAGCGCAGATCACCCCACCAGTTTCGGTGAGAACAGCCAGCATCTCTGCGTTGGACAAACTCGCCCGCCAGCCCGGAATTGATTCCATTTTGTCAAGGGTGCCGCCAGTATGCCCTAGGCCGCGCCCACTCAATTGCGGAACCGCAGCGCCACAAGCAGCAACAACCGGCACCAAGGGCAACGTGATTTTGTCTCCGACGCCACCAGTGGAGTGCTTATCAACGGTGGGCCGAGCCAGCATGGAGAAATCCATCCGCTCACCCGAATCGATCATGGCTGCGGTCCAACGGACGATCTCGGCATCGGTCATGCCATTGAGCAGAATCGCCATCGCAAGAGCAGCCATTTGTTCGTCGGCAACAACGCCGCGAACGTAGGCATCAATTACCCAATCGATTTGACCATTGCTGAGTTCGTGCTTGTCGCGCTTAGCACGAATCACATCAACGGCTGAATACGGCTCAACCATGCTAGGCATCCCCGCCGGCCATGAGCCGGCCAATGCGATCACGATCAGCCTCTTCGCCGGGCAATTCAGCCAGCAATCGACCGTCGTACATCACCTGAACTCGATCGGATAAACCAAGAACCTCGTCAAGCTCTGCTGAGACAAGCAGCACAGCAGCTCCCCGATCTCGGGCGGCAACGATTTGCGAGTGGATGAATTCGATCGATCCCACGTCGACACCTCGAGTGGGCTGTGATGCGATCAGTAACTGCGGATCCGCGGCAAGTTCCCGCGCGATCACTACTTTTTGCTTGTTACCACCAGACAAAGATTCAACCGTGGTCTCAATGGATGGCGTGCGCACGTCGAACTGCTCGACAAGACCGCGGGCCAACGTTGCGACGGCTGCGCGATTACGCACGCCTCGGGTCGCGAACTCAGCTTCGTCGAATCGATTCAAGACAAGGTTGTCGGCGACTGAGTAAGGGCCAACGAGGCCATCCTTCTCACGATCCTCAGGAACATGGCCCACTCCCATCTCGTGAATGTCGTGAGGGGACTTTCCGGCTGCATCCAGTCCGGCGATCGTAAATTTCTCTGAGGTACTTGGGCGAAGCCCCGTTAACGCCTCGACGAGCTCGCGCTGCCCATTCCCTTCCACACCGGCGATACCGACGATTTCACCGGCTCGCACCTGCAAGTTGATGCCACGCAGAGCCTCGAGCCCGATGTTGTTATCGGCGGTGAGACCGGCCACATCGAGCACCACCTCGCCGGGCTTGCTCGGGGTGCGGTCGACGGTCAGCAGCACACTGCGGCCGACCATCATCTGCGCAAGGCTTGCCTGATCAGACTCACCGGGAGTTGTGGTACCCACCGATTTGCCACCCCGTAGCACCTCAATGGTGTCAGCGACGGTCAGCACCTCACGGAGTTTGTGGGTGATGAAGATGACCGCCACACCGGAGTCGGCGAACCCTCGCATGACCTTGAGCAACTCATTGGTCTCTTGCGGGGTGAGAACAGCGGTGGGCTCATCCATGATGAGGATGTCGGCTTTGCGGTAGAGGGCTTTGAGGATTTCAACCCGCTGCTGCGCCCCTACGGGAATGTCTTGCACCTTCGCATCCACGTCGACCTGTAGGCCGTATTGCTCGGCCAACCGCGCAACTTCGTCGCGGGCCTTTTTCATGTTGACGAATGGCCAGCGCCGTGGCTCATCACCGAGAATGACGTTTTCGGCAACGGTAAAGACGGGAACCAACTGGAAGTGCTGATGGACCATACCGATCCCGGCCTTGATGGCATCGCGTGAGCTGTGAAATTTCACGCGCTCGCCTTTGACGAAGATTTCGCCTTCATCGGGGGTGTACAGGCCGTAGATCATCTTGACCAGCGTGCTCTTGCCCGCCCCATTTTCACCGAGCAGCGCGACGATTTCCCCGCTGCGAACCTTCAATGAAACGTCTTCGTTAGCGATCACGCCAGGAAAGCGTTTGGTCAATCCTCGTGCCTCGAGAACTACTTCTCCAATTTTCGACATCGCCATCAATCCTTCTCATATGGCTTACCGACTGCGGCTGGGGGTGAGACCCTTCCAGAGACAGCGGCCAGCAGAACGATGGTGAGGACGTAGGGAAGCATGTTGACGAACTGCGGCGGGATTTCAAACACTGCATCTGACTGCAGCTGACTGGCAACTCCTTGAGTCAAGCCGAAGAAGATTGCCGCGAACATTGCGCCCAATGGATTCCATGCACCGAAGATCATGATCGCCAGGGCGGTAAAACCTCGGCCGGCGGTGAAGCCACGTTCGAAGGTGCCCGCAGCCTCGATCGCGAGGTAGGCGCCCGCCAACCCCGCGATGCCGCCCGCGAGAGTGACGTTGATGAATCGGGTGCGAGGAACATTGATCCCTGAGGTGTCTGAGGCGCTGGGCTTTTCACCCACAGATCTGGTGCGCAGACCCCAGATCGTCTTGAACAGCAAGACCCACAGGATCACCGCAATCAAGATCGCCGCGTAGGTATACAGACCGTTGTTGAAAAGCACTGGTCCCAATAGCGGGATGTCTTTCAAGAGTGGAACCGCAACGGTGGGCATGACTCCAGGAAGCACATATCCCTGGGCGTAGAAGAAACTCGTGAGACCCGTTGCCAGGATATTGATAATCGTGCCAGCGATGATTTGATCCATCTTCCAGGTGACCGATCCCACCGCGAGGAAAGCACCCATGATCATGCCGGTTCCCACACCGATCATCGCGCCAGCGATCAAGTTACCGGTCAGTGCTGCACCAAAGAATCCGGCGAAGGCGCTCATCAGCATCTGGCCTTCAATGCCGATATTGATCACGCCAGAGCGTTCACAGATGATTCCCACCATGGCAGCGAGGATGAGCGGAACCGCATAACGCAATGAGAAAGAGAGCACGGATTCGGTGCGATTTGCATCCATCGCATAAGAAACGATGATGCCCGCGATGATGAAGCCACCAAGGATGTATGCCCAGCGCGCATTCATGATCCCCACCCCGATGTGACCCGAGTCGTCTTGATATTCCGCTTGCGGAACAAGAAGCGACCAACGATGGGAGCGGCAACGAACAGAAGAGTCAAAGCCAAGATGACGTCGACAACTTCGGGTTCGATCCCGGTTTCGAATTGCAAAGCTGCGGCCCCAGAACGCAAAGTTCCGACCAGGATGGCGGCCGGGATAGCTGCGATCGGATTTGCCCGCGCAAGGAGTGCGATCGTGATGCCGTCAAAACCAAGACCGGCGTTGAAGGCCGGTTCGAATCGCCCCGTTACACCCAGAGTTTCAATGGCACCGCCGAGGCCAGCGAGGGCGCCACTCACCGCCATCGCCAGAATGATTGTGCGTTTGACTGAAATGCCTGCATAACGAGCAGCGTTGGAGTTGAGCCCCACCGTGTTGAATCGGAAGCCGCTGGTGGTGCGCATCAGGAACCAGCCGAAGAAGAGCGCCACCAGAATCGCAAGCACAAAACCCGTGGGGATCGCACCAAAGTTTGGAAGGGCGGCTGTCTCGGCGATCTCGGGAGTGCGAGAAATCGGTTGGTCAGGTTCCTTGAATGGCTTGCTTGCGAGGTAATCGACCAATGCGATTGCAATGCTATTCAGCATGATCGTGGTGATGACCTCGGAAACGCTCCGGTAGGCGCGCAGCACACCAGCGATGGAGGCCCACGCTGCCCCACACAACATGCCAAAAGCCATCGCAAAGGGGATATGGAACGCCAACGGCATGGTGAAGGCATAGCCAGCCCACGCAGCGCCGATCGCCCCGGCAAGTAACTGGCCTTGGGCGCCGATGTTGAACAGACCTGCACGCAAACCGACGGTGACCGCAAGGCCGGTGAGGATGAGCGGAGTGGATTTCTCCATCACTCGAAGCAAACCCTCTGGGGTGCCGAGTGCAGTGCTGAACATGACCCAGTAGGCGTAGAACGGATTGACCCCTTGGAGCCAGATCAAAAGACCGCCCACCGCAAAAGCGATCAGCACTGATGCGATCGGCAGCACGATGCTGGGCAGGCGTCCTAATGGGCCTCCCCGTTGCGGATCAGGGTCGCTGAAACCGAGATCGGTTTTCGAGGGATCAGTCACAGACATGGCATCGCATCTTTGCACATTGGCATGGGATCAAGTTGGGCGTTTGAGAAACGTGAAGGCGGGAGCAGCATGAAGCCGCTCCCGCCTTCATCAGCAGGACAGAGGTCCTAACCGACTAGTTGTCCAAGCAGGCTGGGCAACCAGTGTCGATCGTTCCTGCTTGCAAGCCTTCCAGGATCTCGGCCAACTTTGCCTGCACATCGGCGGGTACAGCAGCCTCAGTGTCGTGGAACGGGGCAATGCCGGTCTGTCCGAAGAAGTTACCTGAGGGCAGTGCGCCATCAGCTGAGAGGAGAACGAGCTCCTCTGTACCAGCAACAAGCTTCTTCTCGGCAGAAGTCAGCAAGCACTTCTGTGCCTGTGGCACCGTGAAGTACTGGTCGATGTCAACGCCGATGCAGAACACTGTCGTTCCGGCACCTGGATCCTTGGCGATCTCGATGAGTCCACCGTTGCCCGTGTTTCCACCCGCTGCGAAAATGATGTCAGCACCCTGATCGAGCTGCTTACGGGATTCCGCTGCGCCCCATTCAGGATCATTGAACGCATTGTTTGGCTCGTGGTAGACGAGGGTGACCTCTGCTTCAGGGTTCGCATCGAGCGCACCCTTCTTGAAGCCCTCACCGAAGAGCTTGACCGGAGGAACTGTGTCGGTGCCGAGCGCGGTACCGATCTTGTTCGTCTTGGTCATCAAGCCAGCGAGGTAGCCAGCGGCGTAGCCGGCCTTGTCCTCAGCGAACACGAGGCCCGCAACGTTGGGAATAGGAGCGCCCTGGAACTGATCCACACCGATGAAGTTCACATTCGGGAACTCAGCAGCAGCAGCCGTCGTGGCCTCTGCCATGAGGAAGCCCACCGTGACAATGGTGTCGTAGTTCTTGGTTGCGAACTGAGAAATGTTGTTCGCGTAATCCTTGGGGTCGGTCGTCTCTACGTACTTTGTGAAGGCGCCCAACTTCTCAGCTGCCAGGAGTGTGCCTTCCCAGGCTGCCTGGTTGAAGGACTTGTCGTCGACCTTGCCGGTGTCGGTGACAAGACCGATGCAGTAATTCTCAGGCGCAGCACAGTTGCTGTCGTCGGCGGTCACCGCGGCAGCAGCATCTTCGGCTACTACTTCTTCTTCAACTGCTGTTTCTTCAGCAACCGTTTCGGTGGCGGTTTCGGTGGCGGTTTCGTCGGTCGAGCTGGAGCAGCCCGCCAACAAGAGCGCACCTGCGGCGATGGTCGCCACAAGGAGCTTGCGATGCATGTGCATGCCTTTCTCGTAGGGAGTCTTTCTGATCAATCTGCGAGCGAAGACTAACCGAGTTCTTAGGGTCGCGGCTAATCCCCTGCGCCGGTGAAATCAACTCGTTACGAAGCGTTCACATTCGCGGTCATTTCACAACACGGCGCTGCGGAATTACCAGGGGGCGCGCGCCGATGAACTCCAACCACCGTCTACAACCAGTGAGGCCCCTGTGATTCCTGATGACTCATGTGATGCAAGAAACAGCACTGCTGCGGCCACTTCCTCGGCCAGGACTGGGCGACCCAGTGGCGCTGTTGCGCACCACCAATCCCAACCCGCAGGCCACATCGCAGCCAGCCCCTCCCGATCGATCAGCCCAGGTAGCACCGCGTTGATCCTCGCTGGCGCCAGCTCGGTAGCCAGCGAGGCAGTGAGGCTTTGCACAGCAGCTTTCGAGGCTGCATAGGCCGCATGGCCCGGGAATGGCGATAGCCCTTCAACCGAGCCAATCAGCACCATTCGAGCAAGGCCATCTCCGGCACAGGCCACGAGCCGACACAGCTCGGCGACGGCTACCACGTTGACCTCGAAAATGGCCTGCCACGCATCTACCGCTTCTTCACGCAGCGGCGTGAGTGTTTGATCGGCTGCGTTATTCACTAACACGGATATCGGGCCCAATTCAGCCTCGACCGAGGCTATGAGATCGCCGCAGGCTTGTGCTCCCGCCGAGAGATCTGCGGCAAATCCCGACGCGACCAACCCTGCATTGCGAAAACGATCGACGGCAGACTCAATGGCAGCTCGATTACGCCCGTGCACCGCTACGACAGCGCCTTCGCGGGCGAGCCGTTCGGCAATCACTAAGCCGACACCGCCGTGTGCGCCGGTGACCAGCGCAACATCACCTGCCAACCGACCGCTAGCCACGGATCAACTCAGCAATTCGCGATGCGGCGGCAGGCCACGCACTGAAATCTGTTGCATTATCTGCCAATTCAAAACCACTGAAAGCAGGAGCGAGAGCGCAACTGACTAACGCCCAGTCTCCGTGCGTGCTGGACCCCTGCCACGCGCCGGCTGGCACAAGTGCAGTCACTGAGTCTTCGAGCCCATGACCAAGACGCACCTGTTCCACTCGGCCATCCTCGTGCAGCAACACCATGTCGATCGGCGCGCCAGCAATATGCACCCACAACTCGTCTTCGACCAAGCGATGCATGGCGGAGAAATCTGTGGGAGTGAGTAGACCCAAGATTGCGTTTCCGCTGTCATTACGCCACAGCAACCGAATCCATACACCCTCACCCTCGAGAAACTCCAGACCAAGGTGCTCTATGACCTGCTCGGCGCTGAGGTCTTCAAGAGTGGTGTTCACGCGTTCACCCGCGCATCGGCTGCAGCCAGAAGTTCTGGCACATCAATGCGCACCGGAACTCGATCCACCACAACCTGATCCCCCGCAACCCATACGTGCCGCACGTCTGACCGGCCAGCTGAAAAAACGACGGAGGTGTGCGGGTCTCGCAACGGTGTGAGATGGGGCACGCGGGTGTCAATAGCGATCAGGTCAGCTTCCTTGCCAACCTCAATCGAACCAATGCGATCACCCATGCCGATGGCTCGCGCGCCTTCTAACGTTGCCATGCGCACCACGTCGGCAGCACTGATCGCGGCCGGGTCATTGCGCACCAATCGAGCGAGGTTTGCAGCCAAACGCATGACCGCAAACATGTCGAGGTCATTACTCGTTGAACAACCATCTGTGCCTAGACCCACCCGGATTCCATCGGCCCGATAACCCACCACATCGGCCGCACCGCTTGCCAACTTCAAGTTGGATCCGGGGCAATGGGCAACAGCCGCGTTGTTCTCTGCGACCTTGCGACGATCTCCTGCATCAAGTCTGACGCCGTGAGCAAGTACCGGAGCCATTGGAAGAACGTCGGCTGCGACCAAACAATCCACCGGCCGCAATCCTCGGCTCGCAATCGTCTGCGTGTTCTCTTCATCATTTTCACTGCAGTGGGTGTTGATGATGCCGCCATGCGCTCGGGCGATCTCACCTAACTCGCGCAAGTGCTCAACCTCCACCGTGAGCGGTGCATGCGGCATCAGCACAAAGGGCACAAACGGGCCGCCGATCTCTTCGAGCGTTCCTGCCCAGCTAGCAGCCAGTTCCCTTCGCTGCTCCCAACTCAGACCATCCGGGCCGGGAAAAGAGAAGAACACTGGACCAATCACGTGGCGAAGCCCGGCAGCTACCGCACCACGGTGCGCAGCCTCGGGATGGAAGTACATGTCAAGTGCCGTGGTGGTTCCTGCCAGCAAGGCTTCAACTGCACCGAGCCGGGCCCCCAACTCGACACCGACCGGATCCATCACCCGAGCTTCTTCTGCCCAGACCAACTCGAGAAAACCTTGCAGGTCGACGTTCTCAGCTACCCCACGTAACAGGGTCATGGGCAGATGGGTGTGCAGGTTCACCAACCCCGGCATGAGAATGTGGCCGTCAAGTTCAACTACCCGTTCAGCCACAACCTGTGCATCCAGATCGGTGACGCTACCGATCGCAACAATCACGCTATCTGTAATTGCCACTGATGCATCGCTGAGTACCTGCGACTCGTCATCACATACAAGCACCGTGCGCGCATTGCGCAACAGCAGGTCGACCTTCATCGTGGATCACCAGCGAGACGCGAGGCTGCTTCATTGACGATGTTGGCCACTGTCTGCGCACCCGCGGCCACTACAGCCATCACTTCATCAATGGTGATCTCTGGACCAAGGCCAGCAGCGGGATTCGCCACGAGGCACAACGAGGCAAAGGGCAATCCCTTTTCTTTTGCGAGAACAACTTCGGGAACCCCAGTCATGCCCACCACCGTGGCGCCCATGGCCTGGGCCATTCTGATTTCCGCACGCGTTTCAAAGCGCGGGCCTTCGTAGGCTGCATAGATCCCGCTCTTCTCAACAAGAATTCCCAATGCGCCAGCAGCTTCGATGAGCACCGAACGCAAATACGGGTCGTACGGCTCTGTCATGTCTGTGTGCACGACACCTTCAACTGTGGAGCCGTCATAAAAAGTGACCGGCCGCGTTTTGGTGAAGTCCAAGAAGTCATCGACCACGGCAAGATCGCCGCAATCAAGTCCGATGCCACCGACCACGTTGACCGAGAGAACCTCACTGACCCCTAGATCTACGAGGGCTTGAATATTTGCCAAGTAATTAACCATGTGAGGTGGGACCGAGTGATCGGCGCCGTGGCGAGCCAGGAACACCGTGGTGCGGCCGTGTAAACCGCCGATCACTGCTTTGGCATTGCCGAAGGCGGTATTGACTATGACTTCTTCAGGATTCTCAAGCGCGTCTAGGGCATAAAAGCCCGTCCCGGCGATCACTCCAAGGCTTCCGGTCACGGCAGATCATCCCCGGAGAAGGCGTCGGGCAATAAGAATGAAAGCGGCACCGGGCCACCATCACGATCGATCAGCAGGTCAGGGCCACCGTGCTCAGAGAGCAGCTGACGGCACCGCCCACACGGCAGCAGTGCGCCCGGGTTTGGGCCCACACAAGCAAATGCAATCAACCGTCCCCGCTTGCCCGGCTTTCCGGTGCGCACTAGGTCACCCACCATCGAGCACTCAGCACACAACGTGACTCCGAGCGATGCGTTCTCCACATTGCTGCCGGTGACGATGCGCCCATCGTCGGTGAGAGCTGCCGCACCTACCGGATGCTTCGAGTACGGCGCATATGCAAGTTCACGCGCAGCTTTGGCTGCCTCCCGTAACTGGTTCCATGCGACATCGTCGACGCTGACCTCAGGCACGACTCACTGCCACAGCCGTGAGTTCGTCGTGCGTGGGGAACTTCGAGGCGATATCACTTCCGGTGAATGAGCCCACCCAGCCATCGTCTTCGCGGAAAAACCTGATCGCGGTGAAATCTGGCTTCACTCCCATGTCAAACCAGTGGGTGGTCAACTCTGGAACACTGATCAGATCACCCTCCGTGCACAGCATGGCGAGCACCCGGCCGTTCATGTGCAGGTAGAACACACCACTGCCCGCGGAAAAGAATCGAATCTCCTCTTCATCATGGGTGTGCTCGGCCAAGAACTTCAGTCGGGCAGCCGCTGCAATCGCCTGAGATTCGGCATCATCGCCGGTATGTAACTGCGCCACATCGATGAGCGTGTAGCCGTGCTCGGCGATCAACGCATCCACCATCGGCTGGTAGGCGGCGATGACCTCGTCCTGGGTAGCGGAGGGCGGCACGTCATCGCGCACCGGATGGTTCGAATAGGCCACGCCAAGTTCAGCCAGTTCGGCTGAGATCACGTCACGATCCGAGGTTTGAATGAGTGCATTCAGTGGATCGGTATCTGCCCACACGGTTAGCAACGTCATGTCTTGATCCCTTTCGTATCTGCACCTGATCCCATTATGGGATCCATGAGTGCCCATTGCAGAAGCCAGTCGACACTCTCGGTCCGGTTGGCGGCATCTTCTAAGTCTGCGCCCCACACATACATTCCGTGGCCACCCACCAGCACAGCCGGGGTTCGAGGATCAATGGCCCGGCGAATGTCCGCACTCAGAACTGCCATGTCTTGGCTGTTCGCCACCACTGGGAAGCGCACATCGTCGTTTTCAGCCGATCGACCAAGACCTTTGAGCTGCTCGAGATCGCGGAGCACCACTCCATCTGGCCAGCGCGCAGCCGCCAACACGGAGGCCAAAGCGTGCACATGCACAACGGCACCGGCACCTACTTCAGAGATGATCGCTGCATGCACGGCTGCCTCAGCACTTGGCTTATGTGATTGACCGTCTATCGCGATGCCGAACTCATCCGTGACAACAGCGTGCTCAACGCCGGCCTGGTACTTGGAAAAACCACTCGCACTGACGAGCAACTGGGGCGGGTCAAGCTGCGTTCTCACCGACACGTTGCCCGAAGTGCCCCGCATCCAGCCCAGTTCATACAGGCGACGGGTAGTCGCCGCGAGTTCGACAGCCGTCATGGCGCGACCCTAAGGTCAAGGGGCGATCAGCCCCTGAGCGGGGTCAACGTCTATCCGGGTTCGCTTCACGAGGTTGGATGGTCATATGAAGGTGCCCGTAGAGCCGGTGAGCGCGATCGTCATGGACATCGAAGGAACCACCAGTTCTGCCCGGCATGTCTATGAGGTCTTGTTCCCTTACGCGCGCGCGGCAATGGCCACCTGGATCGAGCAACACGGCGATGAGCCCGTAACCCGCGAGGCAATTGCCGAGGTGGCCGAGCAGCTCGGTGTCGATTCGACCAATACGGCTGCGATCGTGGCCCAGTTGGTCCAATGGATTGATGACGACGTGAAAGCCGCGCCGCTGAAAACCCTTCAGGGACTGATTTGGCAGGAGGGTTACGCGCGCGGTGAACTCACCTCACACATGTTCGACGACGTACCGCCGGCGTTGCGCGCCTGGCACGAGGCTGGCATCCCCCTTGTCGTGTACTCCTCGGGTTCGGTGGCGGCACAGAAAGCACTTTTTGCGAATGCCCCCGATGGCAATCTGGACGTATTGATCAGTTCCAATTTCGATATCACCACCGCCGGACCTAAACGCGAGCGCGATTCCTATGTGCGCATCGCACAAGCCCTGGGCGCCGCTCCTGAGCAATTGCTGTTCCTATCTGACATCCAGGATGAACTCGATGCCGCTCGCGCCGCCGGCTGGCAGGTGGTGGGAGTTCTTCGCGATGGCGAGACCCAGGCCACAGCCAACGTGGACCCGCTGATTTCCAGTTTCAGTGAGTTGGACCTGCACGCCGGCTAAGGAGTCGGCTTCCCGTACTGCGAGAACCGTTCGAGCACGTCATCCATCTGCTCGGCGGACAAAATGTGCGGTCGACCAACTGAGCGAGCGATCAGGTATTGCTGACACAAAGTCTCAACTTCTAGAGCTAACGCGAATGCCGCATCCAGTGTTGGCGCGTAGGCGATCATGCCGTGGTTGGCCATCAAGCACGCGCGCCGATTTCCCAACGCGGCAATGACCGCATCAGAAAGTTCTGGTGATCCGAATGGCGCATATTCCGCGCAGGCGATGAGATGACCACCTGCCTTGGCTACCTGATAGTGAAAAGCGGGAAGGTCTTCCCGCAGCACCGCCAAGGCCGTGGCGTAGGTGGAATGCGTATGCACGATCGCCCCGGCCTCTGGAAACTGCTGGTAGATGGCTGCGTGAATCCGCCATTCCGAGGTAGGTACGCCCGCTGATCGCGGTTGCCCATCATGGCTCAGTTCCACCATGGACTCTGGGGTCATGCGATCGGGAGGGACTGCACTCGGGGTGACCAGCAAGCCATCAACGAGACGAATCGAAGCGTTGCCTGATGTCCCCGCGTTGAGACCACTCGTCTGGAGTTGCTCTGCAATCCGGGCAAGTTGTTGCGGGGGGCTCTCGATCACTGCTGCACCAATGCAGAAACGTCGCTGCCGTCCGGTTCAACCACAGCCTGTTCAGACACAATCGCTGAGATCAGCCGATGCGGCGTTACATCGAACGCCGGATTGAACCCGCGCGCACCATCTGGGGCGGTGCGCACACCTGCGAGCGAGGTCACTTCTTCGCCAGCCCGCAATTCGATATGGATGCTCTCCCCCGAGACGGTCTCAAGGTCCACTGTCGATGATGGTGCTGCCACCACGAACGGAATGTCAGCATCGGCACATGCGAGGGCAACACCCACGGAACCAATTTTGTTTGCGGTATCACCATTGCGGGCGATCCGATCAGCGCCGATGATCGCCACGTCAACGAGTCCGCGCATGATGGTCGAGGCCGCCGCGCCATCTGCCTGCACAAAGTATGGGATTCCTTCGCGGTCCAGTTCCCAAGCGGTCAGGCGAGAACCCTGCAGAAGCGGCCGAGTTTCGTCGGCGTACACCACTTCTACCTCACCCCGATCATGCAGTTCGCGAACGATGCCCAACGCCGTTCCCCACGCAGTAGTCGCTAGGAAACCAGTGTTGCAATGGGTGAGGACCCGCACTGGTCGATGGGTCACGTTGGCCAGAATCCAGTCTGCGCCCAGCCGCGAAAGCTCCCGGTTCGCGGCTTCGTCTTCGACCATGATCGCGTCAGATTCAGTGAGCACTGCGGCCACACCTTGGGCCATGAAAGGCCGGACCCGATCTGCACCCCATGCGAGATTGACCGCGGTCGGGCGGGCGTCGCGCACCCGCAGAACTTCCGATTCCAGGCGATCTGCTGACCAGCCTTCACGCTGCCCCTGCAACATGGCGACGGCAACGCCATAACCGCCCACCGCGCCAAGTGCCGGCGCACCGCGCACCACCAAGCGCTGGATCGCATCCACCACGGTGTCAACGTCGCGACACTCGAGGTACTCAAGTTCCGAGGGCAACTTGGTCTGATCGATCAGAACTAACGCCTCAGAGGGCGCATTCCACTCCACTGCTCGCACAGCTCGAGATTAGTCCGTCACTCAGATGCGTTTGGTCAGAAGGCACAGATCAGAAGGCGTCGTGCGGGGTGTATTGGCCCCACACATCGCGAAGCGCATCGGAGACCTCACCCACGGTGGCACGCGCCTGCAGCGCTGTCTTCATCGGATACAGCAAATTCGCATCCCCGCGAGCTGCAGTGCGAATCTCCTCAAGTGCTCGAACGACGGCTTCGTTATCTCGACTGCTCTTCAGCGCCGCCAACCGCGCGATTTGCTCAGACTCGATCGCCGGGTTGACCTTGAGTGGCTCGTAGGTGCTGACCTCTTCGGTGGTGAAGCGGTTGACCCCCACCACTACGCGCTCGCCTGAATCGATCTCCTGGGTGACCTGGTAGGCCGAACGCTCAATCTCACTCTTCTGGAAACCCTCTTCGATGGCGGCTACCGCACCACCCATCTCTTCAATACGCTCGATCAACGCCGTCGCGGCCTGCTCGATCTCATCGGTCAGTGACTCGACCACATATGAACCAGCGAACGGATCAACGGTCTGGGTGATGTCTGTCTCATAGGCCAGTACCTGCTGGGTGCGCAACGCGAGTCGCGCGGCTTTCTCAGATGGCAAAGCCAATGCTTCGTCGAAGGAGTTCGTGTGCAGTGACTGTGTACCCCCCAACACTGCAGCCAAGCCCTGCACTGCCACCCGGACCAAGTTCACCTCGGGCTGTTGCGCGGTGAGTTGCACACCTGCGGTCTGTGTGTGGAACCGCAGCATCCACGATTTCGGGTCCTTTGCCCCGAAACGATCACGCATAATCTTCGCCCACATCCGGCGGGCAGCCCGGAATTTCGCAACCTCTTCTAAGAACGAGGTGCGCGAAACAAAGAAGAAAGCGAGCCGCGGTGCGAACTCATCAACGTCTTGACCAGATGCAACTGCCGCGCGCACATATTCGATGCCATCAGAAAGTGTGAATGCAATCTCCTGAACGGGGGTGGCCCCAGCCTCGGCCATGTGGTACCCGGAGATCGAAATCGTGTTCCATTTCGGAATCTCCTGCCGGCAGTAAGTGAAGATGTCAGTGATCAGGCGCAGCGACTGCTCAGGTGGGTAGATGTACGTGCCGCGCGCGATGTACTCCTTGAGTACGTCGTTTTGGATGGTTCCATTGAGCGCGCTCGCAGGTATCCCTTGCTCTTCGGCCACCAACTGATAGAGCACCAACAAGATTGCGGCGGTGGAATTGATCGTCATGGAGGTGGAAACCTC
>CAIXFB010000126.1 GCA_903918595.1 uncultured Actinomycetes bacterium | reverse complement strand
CGGCGGATCAGGCTCACTGCTCAGCGAGATCCGTGAGGCACTCGACTACGGCGTGGTGAAGATGAACATCGATACCGACACCCAGTACGCGTTCACCCGCCCGGTTGCCGATCACATGTTCAAGCACTACGACGGCGTGCTCAAGGTTGATGGCGAGGTCGGCAACAAGAAGCAGTACGACCCCCGCGCCTGGGGCAAGTTGGCCGAGGCATCGATGGCCGCTCGTGTGGTGTTGGCCTGTGAGGATCTGCGTTCAGCGGGCACGCACGTCGCGTAACCAAAACGAACACGGTGTTGTTGGCTTAGTTTAACTAACTTAGCTAAACTAGCAGCATGAGCATGGTCAATATCCACGAGGCAAAAACGCACCTGTCCAAATTGGTCGAGCAGGTGGAACAAGGCGAGACCGTAGTTATTGCGCGAGCTGGGAAGCCCGTTGCTCGATTGGTCCCACTCGAGCAACAGGTTCCACGGTCCCGAAGTGGCTTTCTCTCCGGCGCTTTCACGACGCCGCAGGATTTCGACACCATGGCAAGTGACGAGATAATCGCTCTTTTCCAAGGCCGCGAATGAGTTATTTGCTCGACACTCAATTGCTGCTCTGGCTTGCATCTGAAGAGGATCGACTGAGTGATTCCGTTCTCACGATTGTCAATGATGAGTCGATCGATTCAATATTTAGCGTTGCGAGCATGTGGGAAGTTGCAATTAAGACCTCGCTGAAGCGACCAGATTTTCAGGTCGACGGGAGAGTTTTGCGACGCGGACTTTTGGAAGCTGGGTTCCCAGAGTTGCCAATAGAAGCGCAGCACGTCCTCGCGGTTCAGGATTTGCCAGATATTCATGGTGATCCCTTTGACCGCCTCCTCGTTGCGCAGGCTCGCGTTGAAGGATTGATTCTGCTCACGACAGATGTTCGGCTCGCGGGATATGGCCCAACTGTCCGAGTGGTCAAGTAGGAGTAGAAAGTAAGCGTGCCGGTGGTCTCCGTTCCCGATGATGGCAAGGTGGGCTCATGGAAATAGGCCAGAACCTCATTGACGGACCCCCGCCCACTCTGCTCCCCGCTGATTCGGCCGCCCTTGCCGATATCGCAGCTGGCATGAGCCCTGATCAGATCGCGCGCCGACATCCCTCGAGTTCTCTGGCCTGGGCGCTGCTCGCAGAACAAGCCTGGTCAGAAGAAAAGGTGATGGAGGCTTACGCCTTCTCTCGTGTCGGTTACCACCGCGGACTTGATGCCCTTCGCCGCAACGGTTGGAAGGGTCACGGCGCAGTGCCGTGGAATCACGAGCCAAATCAAGGCTTTTTGCGGTGCCTACAGATCCTGGGAACAACGGCTGGCGCGATCGATGAGGCCGGTGAGCGTGAGCGCATCAACGCACTCATCCTCGACTGCGATCCCACACTGCCCACCGTCTAGCCCGGAAAGCCAGGCGGATAGATAGCGTGCCGTTATGTCATCACAACAGACGCTGATCATCGGCGGGGGAATCTCCGGCATCGCGTGCGCGAACGCGTTGCGAGCATCGGGTGCAGACATTCACATCATCGATCGCGGCAGAGTCCTCGGTGGTCGGATGGCATCGCGGCGCCTGCGCGAAACCGGCACAGCCTTTGATGGTCACGTCGTCGACTACGGCGCGTCCTATTTCACTGCATCCGATCCGGAATTTGTTTCGCAGGTAAACGAGTGGATCGAATCTGGAGTTGTGCGCGCGTGGACCGATGGGTTTCACATTGCTGAGGGTGAAGAAATCATCGGTGTGAAAAGCGGTCCGATGCGTTACGCAGCACCAGCTGGTTTGCGTTCGATCGTGGAACACATGGCATCAGGAATAAGTGCAGAGCAGATCACGCAACCGTATGAAGTGGCTGGTCTTTCCCACGATGGCACCTCTTTCCATGCGGACGATTTCGAAGCATCGGCCGTGGCGTTGTGCTTGCCACTTCCGCAAGCACAACGTTTTGCTCCACCAGAAATGCTGACCAGCATTGAGCATGTGTGGGAACCGGTGATCGCGGTGACGGCGGTTTTTGAGGAACGCTGCTGGCCTGAAATAGACGGTGTGTTTGTCAACGACAATCCGGTCATCACCTGGATCGCAGATGATGGTGCGCGGCGTGGTGACGGCGCACCGGTGCTCGTGGCGCATGTGAACCCGGTGCTGGCGGCGGGCCACCTGGACGATCCTGACTCGGTGACCGGACTCGCCATTGCTGCGATGTCTCGCGTCATGGGCATCACGGAACTGCCGAGCTGGGCGAGCGCGCACCGTTGGTCTTTGGCAAAACCGATGGCTGGTGAGCCGGATCTCATGTGGCTGCACCCAGAGTTACGGCTTGGCATGGCAGGAGATGCGTGGGCGGGTAGCCCCAAAGTGGAGTCAGCGTGGCTCTCGGGCCGGGCGTTGGGCGCGGCCCTGAGCTGATTCGGCCTGCTGGCAAGACCACATAGAGTGGGGAGTCGTGAGGATTGCGTGTCAGGAGGTTGGTAGGCCATGGTCGGTACGGTGATGGCCCTGGGTCCGGAATGGCTTGCACCCGAGAATCTCATTCAGGCCTTCGGGGCCTTCGCGATCCTTGGGGTGTGCGCGATCGTCTTCATCGAGACGGGGCTGCTCATTGGCTTCTTCCTTCCCGGAGACTCCCTCCTCTTTACCGCCGGCTTGCTGATCGCTACCGATGTGATTTCGACCCCGATCTGGATCGCTGCTCCGGCCATCGGTCTAGCTGCATTCTTTGGTGATCAGGTCGGCTATCAGATCGGCCGAACCTCCGGCCCTCGCATTTTCAATCGTCCTGAATCCCGGTTCTTCCGTCAGGAGTATGTGGCGAAGACGAGCGAGTATTTCGAGCGGTTTGGCGGTCGCACCATCATCATCGCCCGATTCATCCCTATTGTCCGGACCTTCGCGCCAGTGGTGGCAGGTGTGGGATCCATGCGTTATCGCACGTTCGTGACCTACAACATCATCGGCGCCCTGCTATGGGGCGTGGGCGTCACGCTGCTTGGGTACTGGCTAGGCCAGTTTGAGTTCGTGCAGACCTATCTCGAACCGATCCTCATCGGCATCGTCGCCATCTCCGTTATTCCCGTCGCTGTGGAACTCCTCCGAGCACGCAGGAACGGCCGTGCTGCCAAGACCGAACACATCGTGATCGAGCCGGATGATGAGGGTCGGCCAGTCTTGGACGAGCGTCAGAGGTAGTCACCACCTGCGATAGCCTCATCCCTCGTGCCAGCAATCGTGCTCGTCGGGGCCCAGTGGGGCGACGAAGGAAAAGGTAAAGCGACCGATCTCCTCGGAGGCCGGGTCGATTACGTCGTGCGTTACCAAGGCGGCAACAACGCTGGTCACACCGTGGTCATCGGGGATCGCAAGTTCGCCCTCCACCTCCTGCCCAGCGGCATCCTGACCCCGGAAGTTGTGCCCGTCATCGGAAATGGCGTGGTGATTGACCCCGCCGTTCTGCTGGCCGAGATGGCCGGACTTGAAGCGCAGGGAGTGAATACCTCCAAACTGGTGATCAGCGCGAATGCGCACCTCATCACGCAATATCACGTGACCCTCGACAAAGTGACCGAGCGATTCCTTGGCAACGCCAAGATCGGCACCACTGGCCGCGGCATCGGTCCCACCTACAGCGACAAAATCGGCCGGATCGGCATCCGCGTGCAAGATTTGTTTGACCCGAGCATCCTGCATCAGAAAGTAGAAGCGGCACTGTCCGGTAAGAACCAGATCCTGGTGAAGATCTTCAACCGCCGTGCACTCGACGTTGATGCGATCACGGAGGACTTGCTCTCCTACGCCGATCAACTTCGCCCCTACGTTGCCGACACATCACTGCTGTTGAACAACGCACTCGATGAGGGCAAGGTTGTTTTGCTTGAGGGCGGTCAAGGAACACTGCTCGACGTTGACCACGGCACCTACCCATTT
>CAIXFB010000125.1 GCA_903918595.1 uncultured Actinomycetes bacterium | reverse complement strand
CGCGCCGCTGTAGGCGTTCAGCGCCGGCTGCCCACCAAGGTGCGCATAGAGCACGTTGCCCGTGGGTGGAATCTCACCGGACTTCACCAGGTCGATCAGCCCGTCCATCGACTTTCCTTCGTAGACCGGGTCGATGATCATGCCTTCGAGGCTGCCGGTGAGCCGGATCGCATCGATCGTTGACTGCACGGGGATGCCGTAGAGGTCCCCGGCCCAGCCCTCGCGCACGATGATTTCGTCGTCGGTCAATTCTCTGCCAAGGCCAATGAGTTCTGCGGTGTTGCGAGCAATACGCGCCACCTGCGCGCGGGTCGGCTCGATTTTGGCTGATGCATCAATGCCGATGATGGTGCGCGGACGGTCTTGCCCGGCAAAGCCCGCGATCATGCCGGCCTGAGTGCTGCCCGTGACGCTGCACACGATGATGGTGTCAAAGAAGACACCGAGCTCAGCCTCTTGGGCCTGCACCTCGTAGGCCCAGTTCGCAAAACCGAGACCGCCCAGCCTGTGATCGGACGCCCCCGCCGGAATCGCGTAGGGCACCCCGCCCCGATCGCGCACATCGTCGAGTGCCTGCTGCCACGAATCTCGAAAACCAATGTCAAAGCCAGCTGCATCAAGACGAACCTCTGCGCCCATGATGCGCGAGAGCAGGATGTTTCCCACTTTGTCGTTGACCGAGTCCGGCCAATCAACCCATGCTTCCTGCACCAGCACAGCTTTCATCCCGATCTTCGCTGCGACGGCTGCTACCTGCCGGGTGTGGTTGGACTGCACGCCACCGATCGACACGAGGGTGTCTGCTCCTTGCGCGATTGCATCAGGAACAAGGTATTCAAGTTTGCGGGTCTTGTTGCCGCCGTATGCCAGACCGCTATTGACGTCTTCTCGCTTTGCCCAGATCCGCGCCCCACCAAGATGTTCGGTGAGCCGGTCGAGTGGATGGATGGGTGATGGACCGAAGAGGAGCGGGTACCGCGGGAAATCGTGAATGGACATGGCGTAACCCTAGGTCCCGACCGCCAGCCGGTGAATGGCTCTGGCTCCGTTAGATAGACTCCGACGGCTCCGGAAACGAAGGCTGTTTTCGGATCGGGGTGTGGCGCAGCTTGGTAGCGCGCTTCGTTCGGGACGAAGAGGCCGTGGGTTCGAATCCCGCCACCCCGACACCAAGTCCGGGGGTCGCGCAGTGCGGCCCCCGGTCACACACACAGGGAGGGCACATGACTCTTCCTGACCGACGCCCGGCCCGCGGAGATTTGGGGCCCATCACCCGCGAGTACGTGAAGTCGATGGGGTGGCGCAGCGTCAATTTCCACACACACATCTCGCTCGTGAACAAGTACGTCTACGTCGAGGTGCCTAAAGCTGGCTGCGGCACGATGAAGGCCACGCTCGGTGCCCTCGAGGGCGCACGTCTGAATGCAACCCACGCTCAGCGCTTCCAAGACAAGCCGCATAACGGCGTGAAGTCCGGCGCGCATGTGCGCCCATACCAATTGCCAGCAGATCTACTCGAAGAGGCGTTCACGAGTTCTGCCTACTCGCGTTTCACAGTGGTCCGCGATCCGGCATCGCGCGTGCTGAGTGGCTACCTGGAGAAGATTCGGCAGGGTCTACGTCAGAGTGAAGAGATTGTTGCCGCACTTACCGAGCGCACAGGCCAACCCATCGCGGCCGCAGATGTCTCTTTCAGCGATTTTCTTTCAGTGATCGACGGTCAGACCTCGCGCGATCAGGACCCCCACTGGCGCAGGCAAGCAGATCACATTGGCCTTGGCATCATCAACTACAACGCGGTGATCCACTTGGAGAACCTTGATACGTCATGGGATCAGATCGCACAACTCACGCAAACACCCGACTTGAGTGAATCGTTCTACTGCAAAACCGCAACGCACGCGTCGAGTAAAAAAGACGAGTATTACGACGACGCAACGCGGGCACTCGTGCGCACTATTTACGCCCGCGATTACGACGAACTGGGCTACTGAAGCAGTTCGCGGGCAACAAGTTCGGCGATTTGCACCGCGTTGAGGGCAGCACCCTTGCGCAGGTTGTCGTTGCTGACGAAAAGCGCAAGACCACGGTTTCCATCTACGCCAGAATCCTGACGCACCCGGCCCACGAAGGATGGATCTGCACCCGCTGCTTGCAGCGGAGTGGGCACCTCGGAGATCTCCACACCAGGAGCTTCGGCGAGCAGTTCCAGGGCGCGTTCGGGAGTAATTGCGCGCGCGAACTCAGCGTTGATCGCAAGTGAGTGACCAGTGAAAACAGGAACCCGCACACAGGTGCCTGATACACGAAGATCTGGCAGGCCAAGAATCTTCCGGCTCTCGTTGCGCAGCTTTTGTTCCTCGTCGGTCTCCAACGATCCATCGTCGACGATGTTGCCGGCCAGCGGGATCACGTCGAAGGCAATATTGCGCACGTATTTTTTCGGCGCAGGGAACGTGACCGCGGATCCATCGTGCGTGAGCATCTCAAGATCCTGGTCGACAACCGCGCGCACCTGACTGGCCAATTCCTCAACGCCAGCAAGGCCGCTGCCTGAAACTGCTTGGTAAGAACTCACCACAAGGCGCTCAAGCCCAGCCTCGACAGCAAGTGGCTTCAGGACCGGCATCGCTGCCATCGTGGTGCAGTTCGGGTTCGCGAT
>CAIXFB010000124.1 GCA_903918595.1 uncultured Actinomycetes bacterium | reverse complement strand
TCAAAGCCTGCTGACTCGAGAGTGTCAATGAGTAGCACGCGGGTCAGCGGATCATCTTCGACAATAAGGATTGACCGCTTGTTCGACGCACCAGCACCGTCGGGGCTTTCCATGGCAACAGTGTAAAGGCGGTTCACCTTGTGTTTATCAAATTGAAAATGGTGCGGTACTGCCTCAGGCCTGAAATGAACCAGGAACCCACTTGACCCCGTTCGCTGTCGCTGTAAGCCACCCAATACTTCTCAAGTAATCACTCGTACGTCAGGGACTCGCAAGATAGGTCAGAAATGCTCAATCAGGCCTACAACCGAGTGACGCCCTGCGTGCAGGGAGGGTGTCGTGCGCTCTAGGATCGTTCAATGAAACTCTTTGCAGCAATGGCAACGGCAATCGCGCTACTCATCGCCACACCGTCGGTCGCTTCAGCTCACGACGCTAAGCCGACCAAACTCGTTCTCTACTCAGAAAACGCCGCCTTAGACCTTGTCGACACCAGCAAAGCTGGCATCGATCACGGTGATCTGTTTCACCGCAAACTCAATCTCTCTCGAACCCTTGGCGGAAAAGTAATCGGCATCGGATACACCCAAGGTGAGGTCATCGCCCATGACGACAAGCGCGATATTCGCCGAGTGTTCTTGCAAGCATTTCTGCCGGACGGCACGCTGTTCCTCACCGGCACGAGTGACTTGCCAATCGGCACAACACCCGACCCCGGATGGGTCAACACCTATGCGATCATCGGCGGCACTGGTACGTACGCCGGATCAGTCGGCACGATGACGGCTCGGCTTTTGGCTGACGGCAAGTCCTTCAAGAACACACTGCTGTACCGCCAGTAGTGCGCAGGCTTAAGCCGTAACAACCGGCCTCTTTTCGAGACATACTTCCTCACCAATAGGGCCTAGTCCTCGTCCTTTGGCGCAGCAATGGCGCGACTGATCCTCCGGCTCGGGCGAAGACCCCTATCCTGACGACGTGACGAAACCCGACTCGAGTGCATCCGCTAGCCCCTCCACCCCAGCAGCAAGGATGCCGGTCAAGCGTCGTCTCATCTTGATTCTGACCATCGTCGTGCTGACCCTGCTCCCCGCGATCGTGATGGTGGTCATCACCTGGGCCGCCACAGGTGAGCCCCAGGGAGCTGCCACGTGGGCGTCGATGCCGGCGATTGTGGCGATTGCGGCGGCAGTCGCAGGGGGCCGTCGTTACGCGATCGTTGTCGCCATTGTCATGGCTTGCCTGGCACCGGTGGCGATCGTGGCTGGGCAGTCGCCTGTGTCAGGTGCTGCACTGATGGCGCTGCTCTGCCTCACCGTCGGCCGCATGGCCAGGTTCGGCCTGCAGAAGTCCGCCCTGCTGGTGCCGGTGATGCTGTCGTGGGCGCTCATCGATCCTCCGGCCTGGGGAGGTGCTGCGACAGTCGACCGGCTGGACACGGGGTACCTGTTGTGGATGTCGCTCATCTTCCTTATCGGTGGACTCCTGCCGGCACTCATCGTGCCCAAGCTGATGCGCAACCGCCCTGCTTCACAATTACAGACGCACACACGACGTGAGGCCGTCACCTACACCGTCATGATCACAACGTTGGTAACTGTGGGGACCTTCTGGGTGCTCGACAACCCGCAGGATTTCGGTGGTGCCTTCCTGATCGCCATTCTGTTGGTGATGGCTCCGATCGGAACGGCCCAGACCATCAAGCCGACGATCTGGCGCCTGATTGGCACAGTCGTTGGATCGGTTCTGGTAGTCCTGCTGGTGAGCCAGGTGCAGTCGCTCGGACTCATTTATCTCATCGGTCTGGTTTTCATCATGGTCGCGCTCTTCGCGCGGTTCAGTGGTCAGGCATGGGTCTATTACGTGTTCATGGTTCCGGCCACAGCCTGCCTGAATGCGACGACCCTCACCCAGGTGGATGAGCTCGGCAAGCAGCGCGTGCTCGACAATCTTGTGGGCGGAGTCCTCGTCATCGCTGCCACGCTTCTCGCCATCGGTTACTCCCATTGGGCCAGTCGCAACGGTGAGGCGGCAGAAGCCGACGACGAGGTCACTCCGCTGGTCCAGCCCTCCCCGCTGTGAGGAGGAGCCTCGTGGCGAAAAGAACTGGACTCAAGCTTGCTACGTTGAGGAAGACCGCGCGCTTTGTGAAGAAGTAGCGGATCCAGGTGATCTACCATCTGCGAATGCTGTGTTCACGGAAATGCCGGGTTATCACTCGCGCTGCGGCGCATGTTCGGAATACCCGACTATTTCATCCGGGTGCGCGTCACGGACATCGAACACTACGAGCGATGGCTCACGTCGGACATCATGGGTGACGTCGCGATCGCCAGGATGGACTCGCGACTGACGATGAAGCTGCTCAAGATCTAGGCGCTGCTAACGACAGCCCGCCCCAACACGCATTGCGAGTGCGATGAGGTTCCAGCTGAGTACGTTTGCCACCTTCCACCTTTGGCGCTCTTCCGGATGCCATTGTGAAGTGGCGACGGTTTCCGAATTGCTTCGATCAAGTTCGAACTGATCCCGAAACTAAGACTGATGCATGAGTCCTTATGTCTAGCGGTCAGTGGCGTTCGAGAGCAGACCTGCGAAGGGCGCTGTGAGTTCAGAGCGAATGAAGGGGACCGACTGGAGAACGACAACACTCGTGAGAATGCACGCAATGGCTACTGCAACTGCAGAACAGTAAATCCGCTTAAGCCCACGAGAAGTACCGCTCGGGAAAAGGCCAAGACCAACTAGGTTGATGACTGCCATCACAAACAGCAGTCCAATGAGTGGCAGGAACAACTTGCTCGAGAGCTCACCCACGCGATGTTCACGAGCCAGTTTCAGATTGTTCAAGGATTCCATGACCGCTTGGGCTCTGAGGGTGCCCATTCCTGATGTCTCGACGACGCGAACCGTCTTTAGCGCCAAAGAAACGAACGCATCCTCGGTTTTCAGGCTCGGCTCAAGGTTGCCATCTAGGCCAGTTTCATTCTGAATAACGGATTCGGCATATTCCGCCATGGCCAGAGCCACAGAGGAGTCGGTGGGTGCAACAACCTCGATCGTGCGCAAAATACCCTGTCCAGTGATGGCCTCGCTCTGCGCGGCAGCGCGCATCTGATCCGCCACAGTCCAGGACGTGATGATGGTGAATGCACCCGTGAAGATCAAGGCGCTGCTGACAAGCGCGAGCGCAGCACGAGCGACGTTGTCATTGGATCGATCTTTCGGATCAAAGCTCCTTGTTGCGGCACCGGCCAGAGACACGATCACGAGACAGAGCACTATGAACGTGACGAGCACCACTAGCCAGGGCAGCCCGGACAACCACTCTACTAAAAACACTTCTCTACTTTAAGTGCCATCGGTGAATGCGGCCCGTCTCCGAAGTGACGAAAAGATGAACATCCCTCGGTGCCAGGTGCGGCTCTCTAGGTCTCAGTCCAGGTTTCCGTGGCCACTGCGATGTCAACCGATGGTAGCCAAAAAAATTGCCCGGGCTTACTCCTACGACCCACATCGTGTGCTTGCCGACGATGAATTAGAGGTATAATTCGAGTTTATAGTACTCTTAATGCTTCATCTCATTGGTTTTTTTGCTACTATAAATGCCTAGGAAGAAGTAGAAAAAGGTGGAGTCATGGCTCGCAGAGCACCAGTTCAACAACGAAGCGTCGAGTCAATGAATCGCATGCTCGATGCCGGAGAGCAACTGTTCTACGAAGGTGGCAGCCCCGCCCTCACTCTCGAGGCAGTCATCGAGCGGGCCGAAACCTCCACCGGTTCGTTTTATGCGCGGTTCGGCGACATGCGCGGCTTCCTCGATGCCATGCATGAGCGAGTACTCGAAATGGTTGCGGCCGAAATTCTGCCAATCCTCGGCAAGGCTGGCATGGAGCCTGATCTCGAATCCTCCATGAATAAGGCCTTCACCGGAGTTTTCGAGGTAGTCGAGAAGCACAGGGTGCCTCTGTACTTCTTCGCGGTAGGCAACTCACATGATCCCGACTGGCGTCAAATGGGCGCTCGGTTCACTTTCGCGATGTCTGATGTGTTCACCAAGTTGCTCAAGCAATACCTGCCGAAGTTCACGAGCGCTGCCGACAAGCGGCGCATTGAAATAGCCGTTCGCATGAGCATTGCGTCCGTATTCCAGCAGATCATGCTCGACCAGGACGAGTTCTCGCGCGTGACCATGAGCCGTAAAGTCGTCGCAACTGAATTCGCCAACATCGTGTGCACTTACCTGCGCGCAACCCCGTCGAAGTAGCCGCTAAGCGCCACACACCGCTTCACGAAAAGCCGTCGCCTTGCTCCGGGTGCGCTGGGCTCAAGCGGTGACTGCGTGCGGGGCGCTCTTCGCGATTCGGTTGCGATCAGCGAAGTAGGCCCATGCTGCAATCGCGATCTTGAACGCCTCCACGGCAGCTAGCGAACCCTGCTCACCGTTGATCAGCAGGAGAAGCAGCTGACCGTTGTAGAACAACACAAACGCGTACGCGAAGATTCGAACAGTCGGCATCTTTCGGTTCAGAATGAAGATTGCGGCAACAAGCTGGCCTAGCGGCAGCACAAGGAAAACCCAGTAGTTTGGCGCGTTCAGTGCTCCGGCGGCCTTGATCGACTCTTCCCCGCCCTTAACGGTGAACCAGTAGATCGAGGAGAAGATCATTCCTGCGCACAAGAGAATGTTGGGTATCCAGTAGAGCACCCGATTGTATGAAGAGTG